>CAYXBY010000006.1:0-45281 GCA_964463325.1 uncultured Lachnospiraceae bacterium
CTGCCCGAGACCGTTGGCAATGAGTTGCAGGAGAAGAACTGCACCTTCAGCTACAGGGTCGAGGCGGTCCAGGGCAATGGTGATTTTGGCCCGTCGAGTCTCGCAAGCCTGAATTCCCTGATCAATTCCGGCGCAACCAACATCTACTTTGACCGTGACCTGACCATCGATGTTGCGCAGAACGACAACTGGAGTGCAATTAAAGTTAATACGGGCAACGGCGCGGCCGATGTGCTGACTCTCAATGGTACCGCAACTGTGACCAGTAACCGGTTTGTTGTGTGGGCAAGCACAGGTTCTAAGGTCATCGTTAATAGCGGTACCTACAAGACGACCGGAACAACTCATCTGGCATATGTCAGCAATGGTGGTGTTATCGAGATCAACGGTGGAACATTTATCGCCCCCGCCAGCGGAGAGCAAATGTTCAACATGTCTAATGGCACTGGTGGCACTATCATCATCAAGGGCGGTCTCTTCAGCCGTGATCCGAGCACTCAGATTGCAGGTAATGACCGCTGGAATGAGGGGACCGGCATCAAGATCGAGGACGGCTACAAGGTCGTTACGACTGACATTGACGGCACGACTTGGTATCAGGTTGTTCCCGAATAATTTAATACATCCCCGGGCAGGCCGCAAGGCCTGCCCTTTTTGCACCGCGCAGCGCGGCAATGTAAAAAAACTCGTGATATATGTTAAGCAAATGGTTGATATTTTCAAAGAAATATGCTATAATTACTTTACGATTATTGATTTTTTGCAAGGAGGTCAAAATGCCAACCACCGTCACCCTGCGTGGCACCGCCGCAACCGAATTTTCTTTTGCCAACAAGCTGCCCAACGGCACCAAGATCAAGCTCGGCAATCAGTATAATTATAACGTCAAATACGCGCAGAACAACACCTGCCTCGGCGAAATGTCCATCCATGTCTTTGATCAGGACAACCGCGATGACTTTTTCGTCAAGCTCTCACTGCGCGGCGTCTTCTCCTTCGAGCCTGCCGCGGACAAGGAACAGATCCACATCGACAGCTATAAAGCGCTGTTCCCCTATGCCCGCGCATTTATCACCACGCTGACAGCCAATGCAGGCGTCCCACCGATATTTATTCCCGAGGCCGACATCGAAGCTCAAAGCATTTACCGCTTCGATCTCGGCGGCAAACCAAAAACTGAATGAAACGAGGTCTCAAAATGAAAAGCAAATTGATGCTATGCTCCCTGCTGGCAGCCACGCTGCTGCTGACCGCCTGCGCCAATCCCGGCGCATCACTGAACACTACCCCGCCGTACGCCGATTCTCTTGACGATGTACCATTCGACTCCACCCCCGCTGACTCCACCACAGAAGCGCCCACCGCGCTGAACATCATCACCAATAACGAGTGTAATTTCACCGTCATCCGCGGCGATTTGGCCGGCGAATACATCGTCAAGGCCGTGATCGAGCTTGGTAACGCCGTCAAGGAGACGACCGGCGTTGCGCTTAAGGTCAGCGACGACTGGGTGCGCCCCGACGAGGTCATCGACCAAAATAAGCCTGAAATAATAGTCGGCGTTTGCGACCGCGATGCCGTCAAGGGGCTGGACGATACGCTGGACACGCGCAGCTATACCATTCGCGTGGTGGGCAACAAGCTGATAATCCTCGGCAAGACCGAAAAGCTGACATATACGGCTGTCAAATATTTCATCGAGAACTATCTGACCGCTGACTACGCCTCCAAGGGGCAGCTGTCGCTCCCGCTTGACCTTAACGTCGTGCAGTCGGTGATAAAATTTGACATGACCCAGCTGATAAACTCCGAGGATTCGTATACGACCCAGCAGAAAAAGGTGTTCGAGGTTCCCGCCCGGGACGGCTTCAGGATCATGCAGGGCGGCTGCTCGGATGGAAAATATCTTTACATGGCCATGACCAATGACAACCACGCCTACATTTTCAAGTATGACCTAAACGACTACTCAGAGGTGGCATGCAGTAAATCGCTGCCGCTCGATCACTGCAACGATATCTGCTACAACCCCGATACCGGCAAGCTGGTGGTCGCGCACAATGCGCCTAACCGCACAAAGATATCTATCGTCGACCCCGAAACGCTGACCGTCGACGAAAGCAAAACACTTCCCTGCCAGATATTCTCTATCGCCTACTGCTCCGCGCGGCAGCAGTACGCAGTTGGTCTTAGCGGCGGGCAGAACTTCGCCCTGCTCACCTCCGATTTCAAGATGATCAAAAAGTACGCGGTCACCTCCACCGGCTACACCACTCAGGGCATGGACTGCGACGAGGACTTTGTCTATTTCGTGCAGTACCATCAAAACGTCATTATGATATATGACTGGTCCGGCAAGCTGGTAAAGCGCGTCGACATGACGCTCCCCGGGATCGAGCCCGAGAACATATGCCTGGTTGGCGACATTTTCTACATAGGCTGCAATAACGCCAAGTGGAACGGCGGCGATGTCTACGAGCTGAAAATAATCAAGCAATAATTTTGAATGATAATTTCTATCAGAAATTAATTAAAATATCAAGAGAGGAACTGCCAATGAAAACACATGTCCGTATCATCACAGGTCTGTTAGTACTGCTGATGCTGCTGGTGACGGTTAGCGCCTGTGCCAACACACCGTCTGACAATGGTGATTCAACCACCACACCACAGGACTCCGGCAAGCCTGCAGACTCCGGCAATCAGCCCGGAAATGATAACACCGGCGTCGGCACCGGCGACAGCACGTCCGCCCCGACCACCGACGCGCCCACCGAGCCCACCGAGGAAGAGCTGATGAAGCCCGGATTCGGCGACAAGTACAACAACTACACCTTCAACATTCTCGCCACCACCAATGAAATGGGTAGCAGTGAGCTGTATGAGTGTGAGGCCAACGGCATCACCGGTAACGCCATCAGCGACGCGCTCTATAACCGCATGCTGCTAATGCAGGATAAGTACGGCGTCACGGTTGCGGTCACAATTTCAAGCTCGGCCAAAACACAGCTGTCCAATGCTATTTCTGCCGGCGACTACATTTGCGATGTATCCATGATCCCCGCCCGCGACTCCTTCTCGCTGGCCACCTCCAATTATCTGCTCGACGTCAACAAGCTCGATGAGCTCAATCTCTCGGCATCTTATTGGGATCAGCGCATTCAGAAGGAATACGCGATAGGCGACAAGCTGTTCTGCCTCGAGGGTGACTACACCATCCTTGACGAGCTCCGTACCATGGTCTGCGTTTACAACGACGACCTTTACCGCGATTACGGCTACAAGGACAAATACGGCTCGCCCTATGAGCTGGTTTCAAGCGGCAAATGGACGATCGACACACTGCTTGAGATGATCTCGGGCATGTACACCGACGTCAATAACAACGGCAAGCGCGATTCCGACGATAACTACGGCATGGTCAGTGAGCTGACCAGCGCTTACTACTTCTTCCTCGGCGCCGGCAAGCAGACCATCGTCAATACAAACGGCGAGCCCACACTCATGCTCAACGACAGCTCTACCTACGGCACCATCTACAACGTCTTTGAGAAAACCATGAACATGGCCATCTCGGACGAGGTTCTGCTGGCGCAGCTGCTCGACGAGTCGGATGTGTGGACGGCTGCATCTGCTATTTTTGAGGAAGGACGCGCACTCTTCCGCTCCACCTCGCTCAGCGCAGTGACACGTCTTACAAACATGACTCAAAACTATGGTATACTGCCCATCCCGGCCTACGCTGAGAATCAGGGCGGCTACTACTGCTGGACCAGCGGTAACAACCACCACCCGATGACCATTCCGAACACCGTTGCGGATCAGTCCCGCACCGCAGCGCTGGCCGAGGCGCTCTGCTACCACTCGCGCTACGGCAATGATACGCTGTACGAGGCATTCTATGAGATCATGAGAATATCCAAGCTGTGCCGCCAGTCTGAGGACGTGGCCATGCTCGACCTGGTCTTCAACTCCAAGACCTACGATTTCGACTACACCGCACAGATAACCGGCATCGAGCCCGAGCTCTACCAGCTCGCCAAAACGCGCGACAGCTCCTCGCTCAACTCGCGCCTTAACACGCTCAAAAAGGTTGCCTCCTCCAGTCTCAGACGCTTTATGCAGCAGATGGAGAAGGTCAACTGACCTCCAAACCGTAGATCACAGCAAAATGCCCTGCCGCCATGCGGCAGGGCATTCTAAAACCGTTCCCAAGGAGCTATAAATGACACGATTTACAAGGCTTGTCGCCACTGTCCTCTGCTTTTTGCTGTGCGCCGTGTCGCTTGGCGCCTGCACCACGGACACACCCACGCCGCCTGACAACGACACCACCCCATCGATGTCGTCGGCAGACAGCGAGCCGGCCGCCCCCACCACTACAACCGACCCGGAGGAAGCAACCTTGAAGCAGCCCACTATCAACGGCATCAGCCTGAGCGCATTTACCATCACAATACCCGCCGGCGCCACACAGCTTGAAAAATATGCCGCCTCGCTGCTTCGGGACGCCATCGCGGCGCGGACAGGCCTGCAGCTCAAAACGCAGACACAGAGCGACACAGCCGGCCGGCACAGCATTATCCTTCAGACGACCGCCGCCGACACCGAAGCTCCCGCGGCCTACAGCTACTCTATTTATTATAATGATGGAAATCTGTACATCCGCGGCGGAGCTCACGCCCTCATTGCGGGCATCGACAGCTTCATCTCGGAGCAGCTGAGCGCCGTTGAGGGCGACCTGCTCGCGCTCGAGCTGCCCGAAAGCCCGGTGGAGGCATCTGTCAAGGTCAGCTATCCGGCAGACGCCTCGCTTGACGGCAAGCAGCTGGTGGCACTGTGCGATCAAAAAAATGCGTCGCTGGTCATGATCGATCTCAGTGCTGCCGATCCCACCTCAGACGACGCCATTGCCTGGAGCTGGAAGCCCTCCTCGACGCTGGGCTATGACAGCATGTCGTCCTACGGCAACCGCATCGATGAGGCTATACTGCGCTACAGCGAGTTTTATAAAAGCTATGTCATCGGGGTGACCTCGTCCTCGGGATACATGTGCCTGGTCGAATACCCCTCGGGCAAATGCCTGTGGGAAGCCAGCGCCCCCGGCTACGGCCCACATTCGATCGAATGTCTGCCTGACGGCAACGTGGCTGTCGCGTGCAGCGGTAATGGCGACAACCAAAAGGCTTGCGTCCGTCTTTACGCCTCCACGAACGGCAAGCATTCAACCACCCGCGCTTCAAAGCTGATCGCAGGTGCACACGGTATACTGTGGGATGACGATTACCGCCTGCTGTGGGTGCTGGGCAGCACGACGCTTTGCGCCTTCCGCATCGGATACGATTCCGGCAAGCCAACGCTGACCGAGGTGCCGCAGCTGTGCCTGCACACCGGCATCACGGGTGGTCATAATCTGTCCGTCTGCGCCGCCGACCCCGATCTGCTCTGGATCACAGGCTCCCGCGTCTGGACGTTCCGCAAGTCCACCGGCGTTCTTTCTTCTGACGTCCCTGCCGGCAGTCTCATAGCGCAATCCACCGTCAAATCCATGGACAGCTTTGAGGACGGTACCATAATTCAGGCCGTAGCCACCAATGTCTATGCGGCACACAACACCGACACGCTGCTGGTCTACCGCCCGGGCGAGAACGGCAGCTATCTTCGCCTCGAATATCGCTTCCCGGATCGCGCCTTTTACAAGGCACGCCGTGTTTCGGCCAAATATACCTGATATATCATGAAAAAACAACAAATATACATAATTTCAACCACACTGCTCGGCTGCGTCTGCATGGGGCTGGTCGACGCAGTGATACAGCCGGGATATGCTGTAAAATCCGCCATCAAGCTGGTGCTTTTTATGTCTGCGGTGCTGCTTTGGGGCAAGCTTTTTGGGCGTCGACCACTGCGCGACATGCTGCGCCCCAGTCGGCGCGGCATCGGGACGGCGGTGGCACTCGGGTGCGCCGTTTTTGCCGTCATAATGGGCGCCTACCTCGCCCTGCGAAATGTTTTTGACTTCTCTGCCCTCACCGGCAGCCTCACCGCTTCCACCGGCGTCGACGGCGACAGCTTTATCTGGGTCGCAATCTACATAGCCCTTGTCAACTCGCTGCTCGAGGAGATATTTTTTCGCGGCTTTGCCTTCGCGGGTCTGCGCGAGAGCGTCGGCCGGTGGCCGGCCTACCTTTTCAGCGCCGCGGCCTTCGCGCTTTATCACATCGCCATGATGATAGGCTGGTTTGATCTGCCGGTGCTGCTTCTGACTCTGACAGGCCTGTTCGCCGGCGGCGTGATATTCAATTTTCTCGACGAACGCATGGGCAGCATATACCCCTCCTGGCTGGTTCACATGATGGCCAACCTCGCTATCAACACCATAGGACTCATGCTGTTCCAAGTCTGAGTGCCGGACAACATTCTCACCACATTTGCAAGCGCATCATATACTGCTATCGGGCAGGGCGGAGTGCCGTCCTGCCCGAATTTTAGGGAGATGATAGCTTCAAGCAATGCAACACACTGTTTTTTTAGCCCTGCTGGCCACGCTCGGGACATGGCTGGTCACCGCGCTCGGCGCCGCAACCGTGATAATATTTCACCGTCCAAATGTGCGGGTCATGAACGTCATGCTCGGCTTTTCGGCCGGCGTCATGATAGCGGCGTCGTTCTGGTCGCTGCTCGAGCCAGCGGTCGAGGGGGCGCGAAATAGCCTCAGCCTGCCCGCATGGATGGTCGTAACGCTGGGGTTCGTCGTCGGGGCGCTGTTTATGTGGGGCTCTGACAAGATAGTCACACTCGCGCGGCGGCGCGTCGACACGGACGACTCCGCCCGCAGCATCAACCGCGTCATAATGCTGGTGCTCTCCATCACGCTGCACAACATCCCCGAGGGACTGGCCGTCGGCGTCGCGTTCGGTGCGCTGCACGCCGGTGCCACACCCGAGGCGCTTGCCGGAGCGGTCACGGTGGCCGTCGGCATCGGACTGCAAAACTTCCCCGAGGGCGCCGCCGTCTCACTGCCACTGCGCCGCGAGGGCTGCTCGCGCCGACGCAGCTTTCTTATCGGGCAGTCCTCGGGCATGGTCGAGCCCATCGCCGGCGTCATCGGCGCCGCCTGCGTGGTACACATCGGCGCACTGCTGCCATATGCGCTGTCCTTCGCGGCGGGCGCCATGGTGCTGGTCGCCGTCCACGAGCTGATCCCCGAATGTCAGCAAAACCAGTCAAATGATCCTTATCTCGCGACGATGGGCATCGTCATCGGCTTTGCCACCATGATGCTGCTGGACGTCGCGCTCGGGTGAGCGGCGATATTGACATCGCCCGACGGCTGTGATATAATGTAGCAAATATTATCCCGGAGTAACGCCATGAAGTCAAAAACTGTTGCCACATTTTACAATATCGGCACCGGTGCGCATGTCCTGCACGCCGCCGTCGCCTCTGATCTGCATAATTCGTCCTATGACGACATTCTGCCGCTGCTGCGTGCCGCCACGCCCGACATTATCCTCGCTCCCGGCGACACGCTCGGCGCACTGTGCGAGCAGTCGAGCCCCGGCGGAGAGCTGACGCGGCGCTACCTCGACGAGGCAGCAAAAAATGACGTTGGCCTTGCATTTCTGCATGAGGCCAACGCCATAGCGCCGACATATGTATCGGTCGGAAACCACGAGGTGTCGGTGTCTGAGGCGTCACGCCGCCGCATAGCCGAGACCGGCGCCGTGTTGCTGGATAACAGCTACGTCACGCTTGACGGACTGCTGCTGGGCGGCCTCTCCACCGGCGGTGCGCACGGTCTGTGGCACCCCAGCTACCCGCCCAAACTCGACTGGCTGGAGCATTTTTCGTCGCTGCCAGGGACAAAGCTGCTGCTGTGCCATCACCCCGAATACTGGGAGCGGCACATACTGGGACGCGGCATTTTGCTGACAGTCGCCGGGCATGCACACGGCGGGCAGTGGCGCGCCTTTGGCCGCGGGCTGCTGGCGCCGGGACAGGGGCTGTTCCCGCGCTACACCTCGGGCGTGCACTGCCGCGAGGGGCAGTATATGGTCGTCAGCCGCGGGCTGCGCAAAAGCTGCGGTGTGCCGCGCATCAACAACCCGCCCGAGGTTGTAGTCCTCGAGGTGCGATATTAAACCGCTGCCGACTTGTTTTTGCCCTTTTTCTTGTCCAGGCGCCTGTAAATATGTACGACATAATCAAGATTGACCAGCTCCCGCCCTCCAGCGGGAGCATTTTCAATTAAAATTCCGCCGTCGCTGACCTCCTTGATAACGCCGCGGATGCACGACGACGACGACGACGAGGGCGAAATATAAACGACGCACTCCTCACCGATAAACTGTTTTGCCAGCTCCTTCATAGCTTGATCTCCTCCTTTATGTTTTTTTCGAGCTTGAATATGGCGCCGCACCGCCATGATCTTATTCTGCCTGCTGGCATACAGACACAGCAGCAGAAATATTAGCAACCAATAATTATTCATCGTCCGCCCGCTCCGCTCACGAATACCTCTTGGCCTCGCGGTAATACGCAGACTGATTTACTATCCAGATAAGGCACACCACGAAGGAAGGCAAAAAGCCTATCTCAAATATCAGCGCACAGACAACGAGCACTGTGGACAGCACGGAGCAGAGCCTGTTGGTAGCGCGGAAGGCGCGATAAGCGCACCGTCCGACCATCATCCGCTCGGCCTCATCGCAGCTGTCAAGCCATTTTTTCTGAAATTTCGGGTCATAAATCGATGCTGTTTTTTCGGGGTTTGTCGTCTTGGCGGCGTCCACACATTTTTGCTGCAGCACCACACACTCGACAAAAACTGCCACGAAGCCTACAATGCTCAAAAAGACCTTTATCGTGTCCCAATTATTATCAAAAGCATCAAATCCAACTGAATATGCAGCCGCGATAAAAAGATATGAGAGGATAAGAACGATATCACTGACCCAACTCACGACCGACAGCCGAGCCTCAAACTCCGCCGGGCGTGTCTCGTCCTCGCCGTCCCAGCCGGCTATCAGCCTGCGTGCGCCCAAATAGATGGGGATGCAGACCGCCGGCAGCAGCAAAGCCATCGCCACCAGCAGCCAGGGCGCAATATTCGCCCCGAAAAAGGCACACACACCACGGATGCCGTCCGCCAGCGCGTTCAGACCATATCTTGCCGAAAAATAACCCACACTCCCGCCTACAAGGACGCCGATCAGCACCACGAACAGGAATTTTGGCAGCGAGCGCATGTTTGCACGCTTGATCTCATTGTTTTTGCTCATTTTGGGGTTCCTCCTGTAAATAAAAAACTTCCTCGACTGTGACGCCGCACACCCGCGCGATCGTCAGCGCCAAAGTGACCGATGGCGAATAATCGCCGCGCTCGATCAGGCTTATCGTTTGTCTCGAAACGCCGCACAAGCGTCCCATCTCCTGCTGGTTGACATTCAGCGCGGCTCGGCGCTCCTTCAAACGGTTTCGCAGCTCCATACAGCACCTCCTCGGTGACATATTTTCTTGTCGTTATGACAACTTTATTTGTCATCGAGATTATACCACCGATCTGTCGACTTGTCAAGAGCATTTTTTCATTTTTTGTATTTTTTTCGTGTTCCCCGCCGCGCGTCGTGTAGCAGGCGCACAGGGCCGATAATTCTGCGTCAAAAAAATCAAAAAAAATTGTCAAAGCCTGTTGCAAAAAGCGTGCAAAAGTGATATACTTAGTAGGGCACAGAAAGCGGGTCCCCGGAGGGGATCCGCTTTTGGTTTTTGCCCGACTATTTTTTTGAGAGTGGGTAGGCTTTATGAACAAAATCGGCTTTGACAATGACCTGTATATAAAATTGCAGTCAGAAAAGATCCGCGAACGCATCGACCATTTCGGCGGCAAGCTTTATCTTGAATTTGGCGGCAAGCTGTTTGACGACTATCACGCCTCGCGCGTGCTCCCCGGCTTTGCGCCCGACAGCAAGGTGCGCATGCTGCTCGAGCTCAAGGATTCGGCCGAGATAGTCATTGTCATCAGCGCGGACGACATTGAGAAAAACAAACGCCGCGGCGATCTTGGCATCACCTACGACCTCGACGTGCTGCGTCTCATCGACGCCTTCCGCGGCATCGGTCTCTATGTCGGCAGCGTCGTCATGACACACTACCGCGCACAGCACCATGCCGAGCAGTTTGAAAAAAAGCTCAAGGCGCTGGGCATCAGCGTCTATCGCCACTACCCCATCCAGGACTACCCCTACAACCTGCCGCTCATAGTCAGCGACGACGGCTACGGTAAAAATGACTATATCGAGACGACGCGCTCGCTGGTGGTCGTCACCGCACCGGGCCCCGGCAGCGGCAAGATGGCGACCTGCCTTTCGCAGCTATATCACGAGCAGAAGCGCGGCATCACCGCCGGATACGCCAAGTTTGAGACCTTCCCCATCTGGAATCTGCCACTCAAGCACCCCGTCAACCTCGCATACGAGGCCGCAACCGCCGATCTCGACGATATCAACATGATTGACCCCTTCCACCTCGAGGCCTACGGTGAGACCACCGTCAACTACAATCGCGACATTGAGATATTCCCTGTTCTTCAGGCCATGCTCAACAAAATATACAATTCCTGTCCCTACAAGAGCCCGACAGACATGGGCGTCAACATGGCTGGCTACGCCATAATCGACGACGAGGTCTGCCGCGAGGCGTCACGGCAGGAGATCGTCCGCCGCTATTACGACACCTGCTGCAATCAGCGTCAGAGCATGGCAGAGCCGGCGGAGGTGTACAAGCTGGAGATGCTGATGAACTCACTCGGCATCGGCCCCGGCATACGCCACTCGGTCGAGGCTGCACTGGCAACGGCGCAGCGCACCGGTGGGCCTGCGATCGCCATCGAGCTGCCGGACGGTCGCATGATCACGGGCAAGACCTCATCACTGCTGGGAGCATCGGCCGCCGCGCTGCTTAACGCGCTCAAGGTGCTCGGCGATATCAACGACAACATCCACCTCATCTCACCCAACATAATCGAGCCCATCCAAAAGCTAAAGATACACAACATGGGCAACCACAACCCGCGGCTGCACACCGATGAGATACTCATCGCGCTGTCCATCTGCGCCGTGACCGACCCCACCGCCGCCCTCGCCATGCAGCAGCTTGAGCGGCTGCGCGGCGCCGAGGCACATTCGACGGTCATTCTGTCCAGCGTCGACGCAAATGTCTTCAAAAAGCTGGGCATCAACCTGACCTGCGAGCCGGTCTATCAAACCAAAAAGCTGTTCCATCGATAAAGCACAGACCCGGTGACTGTCGTCTCAGTCGCCGGGTCTTGAACTATGTGGGCGAATTAAGCTATTTTTAAGGTACACTAATTATAATAGACAAAAACGGCGGCGGGAGCCGTCAACAGGAGGCTACTATGAGATTGCTGGTCGCTGAGGACGAGGCGGAGATGTCGCGTGCGCTGTGCGCAGTGCTAAAGCACAGCGGCTATTCCGTCGACGCTGTCGACAACGGGCGCGACGCGCTGGACTGGGGCTGCTCGGACAATTATGACGGCATCATACTTGACATCATGATGCCGCAGCTTGACGGCCTCGAGGTACTTCGCCGACTGCGGTCAAGCGGCGTCAACACACCGGTGCTGCTGCTGACGGCACGCGGCGAGCTGGAAGACAAGATCACCGGCCTCGACGCCGGCGCGGACGATTATCTGTCCAAGCCCTTCGCCATGGGCGAGCTTCTGGCACGCATACGCGCTATGACGCGCCGACGCGAGCTGTTCACACCCGACAGGCTGGTCTGCGGCGACCTGACGCTCGACCGCGGCAGCTGTGAGCTGTGCTGCGGCGAGCACCGTCAGCGGCTGGGGAACCGCGAATTTCAAATGATAGAGCTGCTGATGGAGGGGACGGGGCGCGTCATCCCGACGGAGACCTTCATGGAGCGCATTTGGGGCTACGATACCGAGGCTGAGAGCAGCGTCGTCTGGGTCTATATTTCATATCTGCGCAAAAAGCTGACCGCGCTGGGCTCGAGCTGCGAGATTCGCGCCACGCGTGGCGTCGGCTATTCGCTGGTCGCGGGAGGCAGCACATGATACGGCGATTGCGAATAAGATTCATACTCATCGCCATGCTGACATTTTTCACGGTGCTCACGCTGCTGGTCGGCACCATAAATGTCATCAGCTATGCCTCGACCGAGCGGCGGATCAACGGCATGCTTGAGCTGCTGGCGACCAATCGCGGTGCTTTTGGCGGCGGCAAGCCGGAGGACGCGCCGGGACTGCGTCAGGACGGCAACGTCTACGGTGCCCAGCCTGGGCTCCCGGGTGCCGCCGACCGCGGCGAGCGAGAGGAACCGGGACGGCATCATTACTCCGGGGTGCAGATAACCCCCGAAACGCCTTATGAGACAAGGTATTTCGTTATTGAGTACGACATGAACGGCAGCGCGGTCAGCTGCAATACCGATCACATTGCCGCCATCGGCGCCGACGAGGCGCTGGCCTACGCGGACGAGGTGCGGCAGGGCGGTGACGACTCGGGCAGCGTCGGCGGGATATATCGCTACACCGTAGCGACGCACAGCGACGGCAGCAGCACGCTGGTTTTTTTGGACTGCCGCGAGCAGCTGGAATCGCGGCGGATGCTGCTGCTAAGCTCGATCATCGTTGAGCTTAGCTGCCTGATAGCCGCGTTTGTACCGGTGTTTTTACTGTCGGCGCATGCCATTCGACCGGCTGTCGAAAGCATGGAAAAGCAAAAGCGCTTTATCACCGACGCCTCGCACGAGATCAAGACGCCACTGGCCATAATTTCTGCCAATGCCGAGGTGCTGGAGCTGACATCGGGGTCAAATGAGTGGCTGGACAGCATCAAAAATCAGACTACGCGGTTGACGCGGCTGGTGTCACGACTGGTCACGCTGTCGCGGCTTGACGAGGACCGTCCGCAGCTGACCGTTGAGGAATTTTGCCTCAGTGACGCCGTCATTGACGCTGCGGCGCCGTTTTGCACGGTGGCCGAGCAGGCCGGGCGGCAGCTGGTGCCGGATATTGAGCCGGGGCTGCGGCTGCGCGGCGACGAGGGCGCTATACGCCAGCTGGTTTCGCTGACGGTCGACAACGCGATCAAATATTCGGAGCCAGGCAGCGAGCTACGTCTTGAGCTGCGTCGGTGCGGACGCGAGTGTGTGCTGCGCGTCAGCAATGTCTGCCATGACATTGACCGCGCGTCGTTGCCGCATTTGTTTGATCGGTTCTATCGGTCGGATCGCTCACGCTCGCGCACGACCGGCGGCTACGGTATTGGGCTGTCGGTTGCCAAGGCCATCTGCGAGGCGCATGGCGGCAGCATTTCGGTCGAGGTGACGGATGACGATGTCATCACCTTTTCAGCGGTGCTGGTGGGGTGAAGCATTGCATGCTTCGGCGCCGCTGCTGACTCGACCGATTGTCATCTGTAAGCTGATGCTTTGGTATCTTCTGCCTTCTGACAGAAGATACCAAAAGAGCAGCCAGGTGCAGGGGGTAAGGGGGCGCCGAGGCACGCCATGCCCTGAAAAAAGCTGCGGCCGCACTAAAAAAGGCTTTGAGACACGTTGTGCCTCAAAGCCTTCAGCGGGCACTGCCCACAAAAAGCGCTGAAGTATACAATGCTTCACCTCAGCACTGCTTCACTTCACATCCTCAAACGCCACCGGCGCACGCAGGCGATCCGACTCAAACGCCGCCTCCATAACGCGCATAACACGCATCAGCTGCTCGTGCGTCACGATCTGCTGCTCGCGGCCGTCAATGGCGGCGCAAACATTGCGGTAAAAGTCGTGCACGTCCGACTCAGGACGGTGCACCACGCTCTCGGTGATGGTCTTTTCATCACGCGGAGCCATGGTCTTGGTCAGGCCGGCAGCCGTGACGACCGGAATAACATCCTTCTCATCCCAGTTCTTGCAGCAAACAACTTTGCAATCCTCACGCCAGTCGTTGACCATGGCAGAGCCGTTAGTGCCCGTCATGTAAAAGCGCGGCATCGAGATGAAATTGCTTGTTCCGACCTCGATAAGCGCCGTCAGCCCCTCCTCGAAATACAGCTCAAGGCGGAAGCCGTCGTCGACCTCGTAATTCGTTATATGATTGCAGCGGCAATAGACCGATTCGATCCGACGATCGGTGACGATGCCCAGCATCTGATCGATGAGGTGCACACCCCAGTCAAGTATCATTCCGCCGCCGTGCTCCTTTTTGCCGCGCCAGTCGCCCGGGATACCGCGCGAGCCGTGTATGCGCGACTCGACCGACGTCACCTCGCCCAGCTCGCCCGAGGCATAGACCTGCTTCATCATAAGATAATCGCAGTCCCAGCGGCGGTTCTGGTGGGTGGTGAACAGACGACCATACTTGTGCGACGCATCTATCATCTCCTGCAGCTCGCCGCTCGACATAGTGACCGGCTTTTCGGAAATGACATGCTTGCCCGCCGCCATGCACTGTATCGCCAGCGGGCGATGCAGCTCGTTCGGAACAGCCAGCGTCACCAGCTCGACCGTGCTGTCTGCCAGCACCGCCTCAAGCGACTCGTAGGCATAAATGCCGTTCTGCCGCGCCAGCTCGCTGCGTTCAGGCTTTATATCATAAATTCCGGCCAGCTCACAGACGTCACTCTTTAGCAGATAGCGCGTGTGCCAGCCGCCCATGCCGCCGTATCCAATCACAACAACTCTCTTTTTAGTGCTCATAGTAAACCTCCTCGCACAAAGGCCAAAATCTTTCTCTGTGTTTATTATACGACAATAATTGCCCAATTGCAAGTCACAAATAGACATTTATCGGACAAATATTGCTTTCAAGCAAAACAAAACGTCCCCGAGCAGCCGAATTTGCCTGCCCGGGGAACGTTTATGCTGTCATGGTAAACAGCATTTTTATTTAGTCGGCTTCGAAGCGCCGCCTTTTTTTTGACCATAGCCATAGCCGTATCCATAGCCATAACCATATCCGCTGCGACGGTAAACGCCATCATTCTTGCGGGTCATCTGATTCAGCACCACTCCAAGCAGCCGTGTGCCCGTCTTTTGAAGCTGTGATTTGACGCTGTCGACCTCCTTGATCGACACCTTGCTCGAGCTGATAACTATGATAGAGCTGTCGCACTCTGCGGCAACGACGGCGCCGTCTATTACCATGCCGACGGGCGGCGTATCGACGAACACGTAGTCATAGCTTGACTTTTCAACTTCAAGCAGCTCACGGAACAGTCTGCTGCCCAGCAGCTCGACCGGGTTTGGCGGATACTTTCCGGCAAAAATAATATCAAATCCCGAATCGGTGGTATACTTGACGTCTTCCAACGACGCCTGCCCCGTCAGCAGCTGCGACAGTCCCTCAATACCCGTCTCAGAGGTATAGCGACTGACGGCAACTGACTGCCGCATATCCGCGTCGATCAGCAGCACCTTTTTGCCATTCTCTGCGAACGACCGTGCCAGCTCGATGCAGACCGTTGTCTTACCCTCGTGAGCCTCGCAGCTTGTGAAGGCGATGACCTTGACATCCGCGCCGCAGAACTGAATGTTAGTACGCAGCGTTTTGTAGGCCTCACTTATATAATATTCATCACCAAATTCATGCTTTAGCTTGATCTGTTTCATTGGTTGCTCCCTTCGGCCTCATTGTGCGCATTTTTCTGTCCGTAACCGTATTTGGACTTGCCATACCGGCCATATCTTGCACCCGCGGCATCCTGTGCGTTGGGGATGACACCCAGCACCGACAGTCCCAAATGCTTTTCAACATCCTCCGGTGAACCGATCTTATCATCAAATAAGTAAATCACAAGATAAACAGCATACACCACCAGCGCCGCGACCAGTGCACCAACATAGCAGAGCAGCCCGACCATGCTGTTAGAGGGCACCTCGTTAAAGGTTCCTTCATCCACCTGATTGACCTGGTTAATGCCCATGATGGCCACCATGCTGTTGCGTCCAACCTCACACAGCTTGTCAACAATGATCTTAGCGTCCGACGGTGTAGGGGCGGTCACTGAAATCTCGAGATAACGCGTGTTAGTCGGATTGACAATGGTGATCATATTGCTGAGCCGCTGATATGAAATGTCCATGCCCAGCTCATCTATGACCTTGTCCAGCACATTGCGGCTTTTGAGCAATCTGGTGCAGTCGTTAACCGTGCTGAGCGCCAGACTGAAATCCGAAATAGATGGTGAGGACGAGCCGCCTGCGTTCTCTTCTTCCTGACGCAGTATGTACACCGTCGCGGTCGACGTATACTCCGCGCTGTATGTGATAAGCGAATAGCCGACAAGAATGACCAGCACCAGCAGGCCTGCCAGCACGATCTGCCAGACGTGCCCAATAAACACGCCCCACAGCTCGGCGATCGATATACCGTTTTGAGTCTCGTTCTGTTCCATATTTTAACCTCACTTAATTGATACCGGCAGCTCTCGCCGGGTTTTCGCTCATAAGCGCATGTGTATACGCCTCGCCGCAACGCTCGAGCAATAACTGCTCGCATTCGTCCAGCCTCGGATGCCTCACCCCCAGGCTGTGTGCATCCGATGCCACTATATCAGGGATGCCGCGCCGAAGCAATTTAAGTGTCTTGTGCCGGAGCTTTACTCCCCAGCCACCGCACAGCGATGTCGAATTGATCTGAATTATGACCCCCATGCGCTTAAGCTGCTCCAGCTCGCGGAAGGGCGGCTTGACCTCATCATACCGCTCAACGTGAGCATATATCGGTATATACCCGCCGCTCAGCAGCTCAGACAAGCCATGCTGCATCTCGGTCATTGAAGCGCCAAAATCAAAATCCACCAGCACCTGCCGCGTTCCGTTCATGGTGCGGCATACGCCATCTGCGAGACTGCCGACACTGCCATAGCTGTAATACAGCTCGTTGCCAAGTGCCAGCTTCATATCCGGATACCGCTCTGCGGCATACTCGCTCAGCTCGCGAAAGGCGCGCTCAGCCCGCTCATGGTTGTCACCAAACAGCAGCGGGTTAAAATGCGGGGTGAGGCACAGGCGCCGTGTGCCGCTTGCATAGGCGGCATCAAGCATGGCAAGCATGTCCTCGCGGGTTGCGGGACCGTCATCTGTGCCGTATAGCATGTGACAGTGAATATCTGTATAATTCATTTCCGCCTCCTCACCTCGCCGCGCAGTGCGGTCGGCTGTGTGGTGCGCATCACGTCGAAGCTTGACGCCATGACCCATTGTAGATTATACCACCACATTTTGATTCTGTCAAGTGGACCTCTGATATAATAGTCCTCAGGCCAAAAGCCTCACCCGGCGTTGACCCTCTCGACCTCGTCATATGTCGGCACCAGCTCATGTATGTAGCGGCGTATATCAACGCTGTCATCCGCCATGACGGAATGCAGCTCATCGAGCAGTGCAAACAGCTTGTCCTCGTCCAGCTCGATGGGCTTGCCGATGAAGATGCGTTTGTTTGCAGTGGCAGTCAGTCCCTCCTCGGCCATAAGCATTTCCTCATACATCTTCTCACCCGGGCGAAGACCTGTATACTCGATTTTGATATCCTCACCGGGCGTAAAGCCGGACAGCCGTATCAGATTCTCAGCCAGCGTCGCTATCTTGACCGGCTTGCCCATATCCAGCACGAATATTTCGCCGCCATGAGCGTCAACACCGGCCTCAAGCACCAGCGACACCGCCTCGGGGATGGTCATAAAGTACCGGATTATATTTTTGTCCGTCACCGTGACAGGGCCGCCCTCGGCGATCTGCCGCTTGAACAGCGGGATCACACTGCCATTCGAGCCCAGCACATTACCAAAGCGCACCGCAACAAACTCAGTCCTTGAGCGGCGGGCGTAGGACTGAATTATCATCTCGCATATGCGCTTTGTAGCGCCCATGACGTTCGTCGGGTTGACGGCCTTGTCGGTCGAGATCATGATAAAGCGCTTGACGCCGAATTTGTCCGCCGCGCGGACGACGTTCAGCGTGCCGAACACATTGTTCTTGACCGCCTCATTCGGGCTGTCCTCCATAAGCGGTACATGCTTATGCGCCGCCGCGTGATAGACCACCTCAGGGCGATATTTGTCGAAGACCGCCTCCAGACGATCCACATCGCGCACCGAGCCTATCAGCGTCACCAGCTCCAGCTCGGGATGATGCCGCTTGAGCTCGTTTTGAATATCATAGGCATTGTTTTCATAAATATCAAATATTATCAGACGCTCCGCGCCATATGCCGCTATCTGGCGGCACAGCTCGCTGCCGATGGAGCCTCCGCCACCCGTCACCAGCACGGTCTTGCCGGCGATGAAGTGTTTCACATTCTCCTGATCCAGCTTCACCGGCTCGCGCCCTAGCAGATCCTCGACCTGAACGTCGCGCATGTCCCTGACGCCGACGTTAGAGCCCAGCATTTGATCCACGCGCGGCAGCAGCTTAACCTTTTTTTCGGTGCCGCTGCAAATATTGAGTATCTCCGCACGGCGCTCGGGGGAGCAGGAGGGTATCGCAAAAATGATCAATGAAATATCATATTTTTTAACATTTTCGGCGATAGAATCGCAGTCTCCGACCACCCGCACGCCGCGAACAGATGTGCTATGCTTGGCAGGGTCGTCATCAATAAAGCAGGCCACGCGATAATCGCGCATTGCATGATTCTTTACCATGTCCTGACTGAGCATGCAGCCGGCATCGCCCGCGCCAATGATCATAACATTCTGGACGTTTTCACGATCCTCCGGCGCATTGATGCGGTGGGTGTGCAGCTTGTAAAGCAGCTTGTAGCCGGTGCGCACCAGCATGAGCGCACACCCCATTATCATTATAGCGATAATATATGCGCTTTGCGGCAGATGTGCCTCAAATATCAGCGGGTGCAGTATGCAGTAGGGCAGCGCAGACAGAATGACAGAGCCCTCAAACACCAGTCTGTCCCGCGTCCCGGCAAACTGCCAAAGTGTGCGATAGCCGCCAAGCAGCGTCAGCGTCAGCTCAAATGTTACGCTCAGCAGCGGAATACCCCACAAATATGCACTTAAATAATCTCCGAAACGGCTAAAGTCAAAATTCAGGCTAAGCAATAGCGCCGCCAACACCGAGGCATTAACTGCAAGTATGTCAACGGTATATTTCAGGATCTTCTTCAAAGTACGCATTAATGACGCTCCTTAAGCACACTGTTGCCGCCCCGCAGAACGAGGCGGCTATAATAACAGTGCAATTGTATCACAATTTGACGTTAATGTCAATAACAATAATCGACATACACCCGCATAAAGCGGCATTCATTACAGCTCAAAGCGCAGCGGCAGCAGCTCGTCCAGCGTATAGCTGCGGATGCCGCCCTGACCGTCCTCGAGCAGAACGCGAAATTCAGGGGCGCGGCACAGCTCCGCCATCACCTGGCGGCAGCTACCGCAGGGCGGACAGCACCCGCGCACCTCGCCCTCTCGCCCGCCGACTATTGCCAGCGTCACAAAGTCGTGTGCGCCCTCGCTTATCGCCTTGAACATGGCGCAGCGCTCAGCGCAAACGGTCAGCGGGTAGGCGGCATTTTCGATGTTGCAGCCACAAAAGACGCGTCCGTCGCGGCACAGCAGCGCCGCCCCAACGCGAAAGCCCGAATAGGGCGAATATGAGCGCTCCGCCGCCTTGACGGCGCAATCTATCAGCTCGTTATCAGTCATATCGATCTCCCTTCCGCGAGGCCACACCCCGCACAAAAATCAACGCCCTACCGCCGTGTGAGGGACGCTTCATTCCGGCTCATGCGGCGGGCAGCCGTTATCGCGGATGAAGCAGGCCATATCGCGATTTTGCAGCTCGCGCACGCCGGTCACCTCGCGCAGCACCTTCAATATCGGCGGCAGCGTAAATTGCTCGTCCTCGCTGCCGAGCTCGACCTCGACCACCGCCCGACGGCTCCAAAACGGGTAGATATCAATCTCGGCGACGTGCCCCTCGCAGGGCAGGCACCACCGCACCTTGGATATCTTGGCCGGCGTCTGGCCGTCAATGTGCGCGGCGGCGCTGAAGACGCGGTATTCCTCGGCCGTGATGCTGTGCTCAAGCTCGACACGCGTCATGTCGGTCTTGCGCAGCTTAACAGTGTAAAAATATTCGTCGCCGTCGGCGCTCGCACGGTGGCGAACACGCCCGCGGCTTTTATCAGCGCTATCGGGCAGGTAAATCTGCTCGATGTCGTAGCGCCGTGCGCCCGGCCAGGCGGCCAGTGCCGCCTCATCGGGACGCTCAATAAGAAATTTTCGCTCTATCTCCAGCGGCTCGCTCATCTCGCAACCTCATCAGAAAGATCGGTGCCCGGCGCGTCGTGACGGACGCCGAGCAGCCCCGCCACCGTCGCGCCGATGTCGGCAAATGTCGGGCGCGTGCCCAGCGCCACGGGACGAATGCCCGCACCGTAGATGCACAGTGGAATATACTCACGCGTGTGGTCGGTTGTGGCCGTATAGGCGGGGTCACAGCCATGATCGGCGGTGATCATGAGGACGTCGTCCTCGCGCATACCGCGAATAAAGCCGTCCAGCCAGCCATCAAACTCGGCAAGCGCGGCGGCATAGCCATCGACGTCGCGACGATGGCCGTAAAGCATGTCAAAATCGACTAAGTTTACAAAGCACAGACCGTTAAAATCGGTTTTTGCAATATCAGCTGTGATGCTCATGCCCTCGGCGTTGCCGTGCGTGGGATAGGAGCGACCTATTCCCCGCCCTGCGAAGATATCGCTTATCTTGCCGACACCGATGGTGTCAAGCCCCGCCGCACTCAGCGAATCGAGCACTGTAGTACCGGTCGGCTCGAGCGAAAAATCGTGCCGCTCGGCCGTGCGTACAAAGCTGGGGTACTCGCCCTCAAACGGACGTGCTATCACCCGCCCGACGGCATGCTTGCCGGTCAGTATCCGCCGCGCCATGCGGCAATATTCATAAAGCTGCTCCAGCGGAACCACCGATTTGTGCGCCGCTATCTGAAAAACGCTGTCGGCCGAGGTGTAGACTATCAGCTTGCCCGTTTCCACATGCTCGCGGCCATAGTCGTGTATGACCTGCGTGCCCGAATAGGGCAGATTGCACAGCACACCTCGCCCCGTCGCCGCCGAAAAGGCGTCCAGCACCTCAGGCGGGAAGCCCTCGGGGTAGGTCGGCATGGGCTGCTCGGATATGACCCCGGCGATCTCCCAGTGCCCGGTGGTGGTGTCCTTGCCGCGTGAGCGCTCGACCAGTCTGCCGACGGCCGCTGTCGGCGCGTCTACCGTGCCGATAAAATCCAGCCCCGGAATGTTGCCAAGTCCCATGCGGTGCAGCGTCGGGATGCTGAAGCGAGGCGAGCGTGAGCAGCTGCGCAGCGTGTTGGTGCCGGCGTCGCCAAACTCAGCCGCGTCGGGCAGCTCGCCCGCGCCGCAGCTGTCAAGAACTATGAGAAAAATGCGTTTAGTCTTCATACGGTCTCCTCAGCTGACCGCAACCGCAGTCTCAAGCGCGATCTCCATCATCTGCGTAAAGGAATTCTGCCGCTGCTCCGCCGACAGCGCCTCGTGCGTGACGAGACTGTCCGAAATTGTGCATATAGCCAGCGCGCGCTTGCCGGCACGTGCGGCGTTGAGATACAGCCCCGCGGCCTCCATCTCGACGGCCATGACGCCCAGCTTCTTCCAACCATCGTTGGCATTTTGGCTGTCGTCATAGAAGGTGTCGGACGAGAAAAGGTTGCCGACGTGGTAGCTGGCGCCCGCCGCCTCGGAGGCCGCCACAGCGGCGCTCAGCAGCTTAAAATCGGCGATGGGGGCAACGGTTCCGCGCGTGACGAACTGCGAGGCATAGTCGGAATTTGTGCAGGCCCCCTGCCCCAGCACTATGTCGCGCACATGTATATCGGCGCGGAGCGAGCCGGCAGAGCCGACGCGGATTATGCTCTCGACACCGAAGAAATTGAACAGCTCGTAAGAATAAATGCCTATCGACGGTATGCCCATGCCGCTGGCCATGACCGACACCGGCACGCCGCGATAGCTGCCGGTATAGCCCTGCACGCCGCGGACGTTGTTGAACAGGCGTGCACCGTCAAGATAGTGCTCTGCGATAAATTTTGAGCGCAGCGGGTCACCCGGCATAAGCACGATGGGCGCGATGTCCTCGGGGGTGGCTGCGATATGGGGAGTGGGATAATTGTTTGCCATTTTAGCTTCCTACCTTTCAGATATGTCGATATTATTTTTTACCTTCCATAAAATACGACGCCTCCATGTCAGCGACGCACAGTGCAAATGCCAGCGGGAACATCTCGAGCGCCTGCCCGACAGTGCCGTTGTCCTCGTTGCCCGAGAAGCCCATATGATAACGTATAGCAAAGGCCTCGTCGCGTGTCAGCTTCATGTAGCCCGACACGATGTAGACCGACTTCTCGCCGTGCCCGTAGGGCAGCGAATCCTCAATGGTGTAATAGGGGACGCTGTTCCAGCGGCCGTTTTCGTCCTTGACGTTGCGGAAGGAGGTCTTGTAGAAATTGATCTTGCACAGATCGTGCAGCAGCGCCGCGATGGCGATGCTCTCGGGCGAATATTTGATGCCGTAGGTCTCTGTCATTCGCTTGCGCGCCAGCTGGTCGACCAGGCAGTCATACACGTTCAGACTGTGCTCGCACAGTCCGCCCTCGTAGGCGCCGTGAAAGCGCGTGCTGGCAGGCGCCGTGAAAAAGTCGCAGGCGTCCGAGCAGAGAAAGCTCAGCAGCGCGTCCGCGCCCTCGCGCTTGACATTGGTCTTGAAGATATCGATAAACCGTTCCTTGTTTGTCATTGTTTCACCCTCTATTTATATTTTTTGAAGCATAATTATGATCCCGGGCAGAGATGCCCAGCCTACCATCTTATATTTTATCATTTTGTCGCGATTATGTAAATAGCTTTTTAAGATTTTCGTCACGCGGAGGCCGAAAAAATCAGCTTTATTGTAGACAGCAACGATTTTTTATGCTATAATTAATGTGAATAATTATTTTCGTTCAAATATCCACTTTCGGAGGACATATGAGTACACCTTCACTTTCAACACAGCCCTACAAGGGCACACGTGATTTTTACCCCGCCGACATGCGTCTGCGCAACTGGTTTTTTGGCAAGATCCGCCAGGTGCTGGAATGCTCCGCATTTGACGAATACAACGGCCCCCTGCTGGAGTCGCTTGACATTTACGCAGCCAAGAGCGGCGTTGAGCTGGCCACAGAGCAGACCTACAATTTCACCGACCGCGGCGGCCGCCAGCTGGCACTGCGCCCCGAAATGACGCCCACCGTCGCACGCATGGTCGCGGCCAAGGTCGGCGAGCTGAGCTACCCGCTGCGCTGGTTCTCCATCCCCAATTTTTATCGCTACGAGCGTCCGCAGCGCGGCCGACTGAGAGAATTCTGGCAGGTCAACGCCGATATCTTCGGCTGCGACTCCTATGAGGCCGATTTTGACATAATCTCGACAGCCATCAAGCTGCTGCGCGTCTTTGGCGCGGACGAGAGCATGTTCCGCGTCCACATCAACAACCGCCGCTTCTTCAACGACGTCATTGCCGCCATCACGGGCTCCGACGCCGAGGGGGCCAAGGCAGTATCCAAGGTGGTCGACAGACGCGGCAAGGTCAGCCGCGAGTCCTATGAGAAGGACATGCTGGCTCTCGGCCTCGACGCCGACAAGATCGCGCGCATCGACGCACTCTACAGCATGAGCATCGCCGAAGCGACAGCTCTCTGCCCCGAGTCGCGCGGCGCGGCCGAGCTGCGCGAGCTGTTTGACGCGCTCAGCGTCTGCGGACTTGATAAATACTGCGTCTTTGATTTTGGCATCATCCGCGGGCTGGATTATTACACCGGCACCGTCTTTGAGGTGTTCGACGAGGCACCCGAGAACAACCGCGCCATGTTCGGCGGCGGCCGCTACGACAACCTTGTCGGCCTTTTCGTGCACAACACCTCCATCTCGGGCGTCGGCTTCGGCTTTGGCGACGTCACGCTGGAGAACTTCCTCTACACACATGGCCTTGTGCCCGAGTCGCTGTCGGCCTACAGCGTCCGCGTGCTGGTGACGCGCTTCCCCGACGTCGCCTTCACTGAATATGAGGCACTCTCGGACAGCCTGGTCAACGCCGGCATACCCTGCATGTGCTATCTCGGCACCAAAAAATTCGGCAAGCAGATAGACTATGCCGTCACCAACGGCTGCACACACGTCATTATCATGGGCGGCAGCGAGCTCGAGGCAGGCCAGGTCAAGATCAAAAACCTGACCACCCGTGAGGAGACCGCCGTCAGTCGTGACGCGCTGGTGGATTATTTCAAGCGGGCATAATTAGCATCACAAATCGATAAATCAGAAGGTATTTTGATATGATCTATATGTTTTTGGCACATGGTTTTGAAGAGGTCGAGGCGCTGACGCCGCTGGACCTTTTGCGCCGTGCCGGGCTCGAGGTGACGACGGTCGGCATCGGCGGTGAGCTGGTCACCGGCTCGCACGGCATCACCGTGCAGGCCGATATTGTCGACAGCGTCTTTCGCGACGACGCGCCCGAGATGGTCATTCTCCCCGGCGGCATGCCCGGTGCAAGAAATCTCGACGCCTCGCCCACTGTCGACGCCGCGCTGCGCGCCACCGCTGCGCACGACGGCTATCTGGCCGCCATATGTGCCGCGCCCATGGTGCTCGGCAAGCGCGGACTGCTCAAGGGACGGCGT
Organism: uncultured Lachnospiraceae bacterium; assembly: GCA_964463325.1. Lineage (GTDB taxonomy): Bacteria > Bacillota > Clostridia > Oscillospirales > CAG-272 > UMGS1002. The sequence continues at coordinate 24,760 of CAYXBY010000006.1, forward strand.
GCCATTTGCTACCCCGGCTTTGAAAAATTTTTGGACGGCGCAATACTCTCCAACCATCACGTCGTGCGCGACGGCAATGTAGTGACGGCTGTCGGCATGGGGGCGGCGCTGCGCTTCGGGCTTGAGCTGGTCGCCATGCTGCGCGGCGATGTGGCAGCCGAGGAGCTTCGCGCCGCCGTCATCGCGGACTGACCATGAGGGCTACGCTTGCACGGCTGTGCGACCGTGCGCATCCGTCGCTGTGGGCAGTGCTTGCCGGCTACCTGCTGCTCATCGTCGCAAGGCTGGTGGACGCCGCTGTGACCGATCCCAGCCTTGCTACAGCGCTGGCCGTCATATTTGAGGTGGCCATATTTGCCGTACCGGGCGGACTATGCTGGCTTTGGCAACGTCGAGCAGCAGGCGGCAGCAGGCCGGACTCGCTTTGGCTGGTTCGTCCATCGGCGCGCCGCATACCCATCTGCGCGGCGGCGCTGGTGGGCCTCGCCTGCCTCGGCACCGTGCTGACGGTGCTGCTCCGCAGCAGCGACGCACAGACCGGCAGCTTTGAGCTGTACCGCACATTTTTGGCGCGTCCCGACGGCACAGCAGCCGATGTCATACGTCTGACGCTGTGCTATGCGCTGCTGCCGGCAGTGTGCGAGGAGCTGGTGTTCCGGGGGCTGGTCTGCCGCGACTATCGGGGCGACGGCGCCGTTGTCACACTGCTCATAAGCTCCCTGCTTTTTGGGCTGCTGCACCTTGACGCGCGCCTGCTGCCGCTGTATATCATCAGCGGGGCGGTGCTCTGTCTGCTGCTTTACGCCACGCGCTCGCTCGGCTGCTGCATTGCGGTGCACCTGCTCTACAACATGTTCGGAATCTTCGTTCAGCCTTATCTGACAGCGCTTTACCAGACCACCGGCAGCCGCGCGCTTTTCCTTATGATATCGGTGGCGCTGCTGCTGCTCGCGGCGGCGGTGTTTTGTGTCTGCGCCGCGCGGCTGTACCGCGCCCGCGACGACTCCGGTGTCGACTACCCGGTCGCCCTGACGCCGTCGGCGCTGCTTGAGGCGCTGCGGCGGTGCGTGATATCGCTGCCGCTGTGGCTGTGCGCCATCATTTTCGTGATAGGGGTCATAGTTTTTTGAACATATCGGGCGTGACGGTCGTAAATGATCGCCGCGCCCGTTTTTTTGCCGTCAGCTATTGACTTTGCATGGCCGATATGCTAAAATTGATTCGATTTTATGCGGGAGGACACACATTATGATCACCTTCAAAAGGCTGCCCGACAGGCGGCACGCGCGCTATCTTGCGCTGCTGTGCGCCGTCGTCTACCTCGGCAGCTACATCACGCGCGTCAATTTGGCCGCCATCACGGTCGAGATGATACGCGACATGGGCTGGGCCAAGACCGACGTCGCGCCCATCACAACAGCGCTGTTTGTCGCCTATGGCGCCGGCCAGTTTTTGAGCGGCTATCTTGGCGACCGCTTCCCGCCTAACCGCATAATGATGCTCGGACTCAGCGTCTCGGCGCTGCTCAACTGTCTCATCCCGCTGTGCACGAGCGTGCCGCAAATGACCATCATCTGGGCGGTCAACGGCCTCGCACAGGCCATGCTGTGGCCGCCGATCGTGCGCATAATGTCCGGCTATTGCAGCCCCGCCGATTACGAAGAGGCGACTGTCATCGTCTCATGGGGCAGCTCGGTCGGAACGATGCTGGTCTATCTGATCTCCCCCCTCGTCATAGCGCTGTGGGGCTGGCGGGCGGTGTTTATCGTTTCCGCCGTCGGCGCGGCGGTGATCATTGCCGGCTGGCTGGTGCTTTATCCCCGCCTTGTACGGTATGCCGAGCAGTTCGGCGTAGCCGACGACAATGTGGCAGATACGCCAAAATCGCATCACACATCAAAGGAAAAAATGCCTCGCAAGCTTATAATTACGCTTGGCGTGATCATGCTTGCAGTTGTCTGCATGGGGGTGCTGCGTGATGGGATCACCTCCTGGCTGCCAAGCTACATATCCGAAACGTTCGAGCTCAGCTCAGGGTCGTCCATTCTCAGCGGCGTCATCATCCCGCTGGTGACAACGCTGGTCTACCCGCAGGTGCTGGCTTATTACCGGCGATTCTTTGTCAATGAACTGTCCTGCGCCGCCACGATATACCTCATGAGTGCGGCTGCGGCGCTGGTGCTGTTTTTCGTGTACAGCAGCAACCCGATACTATCCGTGCTCCTGCTGGCGCTCATCTGCGCAGGCATGCACAGCGCCAATTTTCTGCTGATAGGTCTTGTGCCCAAGCGGTTCGTGCGCTACAACAACGTCTCACTCATTTCGGGCATAATAAACAGCTTTGTTTACGTCGGCAGCTCGGTGTCCATCTGGGGCATTGCTGCCATCGCGCAGAGCCGCGGTTGGCAGACGACCATCGCCATCTGGTGCGCCTTTGCTCTCGCCGGGGCAGTGCTCTGCCTGGCAGCGCGGCGACCGTGGGCTCGTGAATTCGGGGAAAGATAAAAGCACTTGGACGCCCGTGATATGATCGCGCCACGGCAAAAAACAAACCGCGGGGGAGGAACTTATCGTTCCTCCCCCGCAGGTCATTCTTGGTGTTCCCGGCCTTAGCTAAAAAATAAATTTCTCAGGCGTCGAAGCTTCCATCCAACCCCACAAACCGCTTCTGCTCCTCCGTCAGGCTGGCGTAAAACGCCCCCGACGCGCCCTCGGCCAATATCGTCCGCACATATACGTCCGCACGATCGACGCTCCAGTTGTCGGCATAAAAGCCGTTCGGATGCACCTTTGCGTAGTATGCCAGCAGCGCCTCAACTGCGTCCTCACGCGTCTCAAGCTCCGCGAAGCCATTGAGATCCCGCAGCCAGAGCGAATAATAGCCTATATATGGGGGCATTTGGCTCGAAAAAATGGATTGATAATACAAATAATCCGAATCCAATATCGCCTCAAGCAACTGCGGCGTGTCCAGCGCCAGCTGCTCTTCGGTCAGTTGCATCTTGCTGACCATTTCCGAATGCGCCTTCTGCGCTTCAGGATCCTGCGGGATACCATCGCCGTCGATCGACACCTTGTACTTCATATCAATGTAATCCAGCATATTTTGAATGGCAGGCATCTGCATCCGCACAATAAAATGATCACCGGCCACCCATATCAGCTGCGCCAGACGCACCGGTTGGGACGAAATTATCTCATCGCCCGCCTCGGACGTGGCATCCTCGCCGCTGCTGTACCTGATCGCAATGCCATCGCTGTTCACATATTCACCGTATTGCGTCTCAAATACACGCTTGGCATTCTCGGCGCTGTCGTAGCAGATGGTCTCGACCGTGATCGTATGCTCATACTTCGCAACGGCCTCCGTACCGTCAGTGTACGTGACAGTCACCCAGCTGCTCTGCCCCGCCGACTCACCCAGCGTGAAATACTCAAATGAAACAACGCTATACCCAGCCGGCAGCTTCTTTGGAAAGTAAAACGTGACCCCGCCGGGCAGCTTGCGCAGAAATTCATATAAATTGGGGTCGCTGACCGTCGGCTCGAGCTTTTCGATGGTCGAGTTGCCCATATCGATCCGCCCGTCCGATCCCGAATTCCCGGGCGTGGGCGGTGGCGTCCCGCGATGGTACTCGGCGATACCCGGCAGCACCAGCGCCGCGGTCAGTATAACCGCCACGCACAGGCAGGCTGCGCACAGCCGCCCCCACGGCGACGTCATAAATTTCGACGCCACGCGCCGACGCGGCACCGACGGCTCCAGCGCCTCGTCGATAAAGCGCCGGTCTATTTGATCCAAGGAATTCTTCAGCTCATGCTTATTCATACCGAGATCCCCTCTCCTTCAAGATATTTTTTCAGCTGCCTACGCACTCTGTGCAGCATGGATCTGACTGCCGACTGGCTCATGCCGCAGTCTCTCGCGACGTCGGCAATGCTGTCCGACAGCCAATAGCGGCGGACAAAGACGCGCCGCGCCTGCGGGCTCAGCGTCTCGAGAAAGCTGTTTAGCAGCTCGCCCAGATGAGCGCTGTCCTCCTCGCCGTTGGGCAGGCACTCGGCCAGCTCGTCAAGCGAGAGATCAAACTGCGTGCAGCGGCGAGCGGCCGTGTTGTATTCATAGCGCTTGTGCGCCAGATTGCGCGTCACGCCGCAGGCGTATGCCGACAGTGACTGCGGGCAGGCCGGCGGGATGCTGCTCCACAGCGCGGCGTACATGTCGTTGAGACATTCCTCGACATCCTGCGTGCTCGCCAGTATGTTTGACGCCACTCGGCGGCACAGCCCGCCGTATTTCTGCTCAAGCTCGCGCAGTGCAGCCTCGTCGCGCTGAGCAAACAGCTCAAGTATTGCTTTATCGTCCATGCTTGTGTCCTTTCTCGGGCGTTACCGAACCTGCGCGCCATGGTCGGCATCCGCCCGTATATCGTAGGGGCTTCACCCTATAAGTACGGAAATGGGGCGCGTTTGTTTCGTGCGGCGGATGAAAATTTTAATTTTCACGGCGCTTTTTTAGTTTTTTGTCCTTTAACTGTTGCAAAAAATGCAAAAATGGAGTATTATATACGTGATAAAGAATCAAGAAAGGCATTTGATATGTTCAAAACCGAATTGCATGTTCATTCCGCCTCGGTGAGCAACTGCGCCACAGTTTTCGAGGAGGATATCGTCGAGCGGTATATCGCCGCCGGCTATACCTCGCTGGTGCTCACCAACCACCTCAGCCGCTTCACCTACAAAAATAAGCGATTCGACCATTCGTCCGATCCTTGGGGCAAAAAGATCGACTACTATATGAACGGTCTTGAGCGCATGCGTGCCGCCGCCGGCGACCGCATACACATATTGCTGGGCGTCGAGCTGCGCTCCAACCTCGACGAAAATGATTATCTCATCCACGGCATCGACGAGGCCTTCCTGCGCTCCTTCCCCGAAATAATGGACACGCCCCTGCCCGACGTCATCGCGCGGGTGCATGAGGCGGGCGGTCTGTTCTTCCAGGCGCACCCCTTCCGCAACAGCATGCGCGTAACCAAGCCCTCGCTGCTTGACGGCATTGAGGTCTACAACGGTCATTCCGGGCAGGAATCGCGCAACGACATCGCCAACCTGTGGGCGGATAAATTCGGCCTCATGAAGATATCCGGCACCGACTACCATCACGACGACCACACCATCGGCGCCGGCATCGAGACCGAGCAGCCCATTCTCGACAACCGTCAGCTGGTCGAGGTGCTGCGCTCGGGTGACTACACACTAATCCGCGCGGGCGCCGCGCCGTATTGATAAGGAGAGACATCACAATGAAGCTGCATTTTTTGGGCACCGGCGCCGCCGACTGGGACATCTCCCGCCGCCGCGAGGGCATGGAATGGCGCCGCTTTTCCAGCATGCTGGTCAACGACACGCTGCTGATCGACCCGGGTCCTCACATATTTGACTACGCCGAGAGCGCCGGGCTGCCGCATCTGTTCGACAACGTCCGCGACATCATTATCACGCATTCGCATCCCGACCATTTTAACTGTCATAATCTCATGCGCATCTGCTCGTCAAGTCCCGGCTGCCGCGTCTGGGGCGACGCCGCCTCATGGCGACTTCTGACGCGCACGTTCGGCGAGAGCTGCGCCATCGATTTCCGCGCCATAACCCCGGGACGCGAATTTGTCGCGGGCGAATACCGCATACTGGCGCTGCGCTCCAATCACGGCACAGCCGATGCCGATGAAATAACGCTGAATTACGCCATCGAGGCGGCCGGTCAGCGGCTGTTTTACGGTCTTGACACCGGCTGGCTGCCCTATGAGACGTGGTGCCGTATCCGCCACGCCGGCTTTGACTGCATGGTGTTCGAGCTCACCATGGGCGATATCGTCCCGGGTGACGACCGCATTTTCGGTCACACCTCCATCCCCATGCTCGAGATAATGCTTCAGACCATGCGCCGTCAGGGCTGTATGCGCCCCGGCTGCCGCGCCCTCGTCTCGCATCTGGCTCGCACCCTGCACACCGATCACGCCTCGACCTGCGCACGTCTCGCGCCGCTTGGCGTCACCGTCGCGTACGACGGCATGAAATACGAATTTTAATTTATCGCAAGGAGAATAAACATGGAAAACAAGATCAGAGTTACCATTTGGAATGAATTCCGCCATGAAAAGACCAACGAGGCGGCGCACGCGCTCTACCCCAACGGTCTGCATGCCACCATTGGCGAATTTCTCGCCAAGGATCCCGAGATCGAGGTCACGCTCGCCGCGCTCGACGACCCTGATCAGGGTCTGCCGGACGAGGTACTGAACAACACCGACGTGCTCATCTGGTGGGGTCACATGGCGCATAAGGAGGTCGACGACGAGCTGGTGACTCGCATCCAGCGCCGCGTCCTGCTTGGCCGCATGAGCTTTATCGCACTGCACTCGGCGCATCACTCCAAGCCCTTCCGTGCCATCCTCGGCACCACCGGCAACCTGACCTGGGGACGCAATCAGCGCGAGATAATGTGGAATCTCATGCCGACGCACCCCATCGCCGAGGGCATCCCGCAGAGCTTCTTTATTGAAAGTGAAGAGCTGTACGCCGAGCCCTTCTTCATCCCCCAGCCGACCGAGCTCATATTCGGCGCCTGGTACGAGGACGGCTACATATTCCGCGCCGGCGCCACCTTCCTGCGCGACTACGGCAAGGTATTCTATTTCCAGCCCGGCCACGAGACCTGCCCGTCCTTCCACAACCCCTACGTGCAGCGCATAATCACCAACGCTGTGCATTGGGCTCGCCCGCTCAACCCCGGCTATGACCTCCACGATCATTGCCCGCACGTCGTTGAGAATTATGACAGCCTCGCCGAGGCCAGCAAACTCAAAAAGAACATGTGCTACCCCGTCAAGCACACGCTTGGCATGGAATAAATCCAACACCCGCGGCGCTCTGCTCAAAAAGCGCCGCGGGAACCGCAAAATATCCCCAAAAAAGGCTTATGTGAGGCGTTTTTCAATCGATGGCGCTTCATATAAGCCTTTTGTTTTTTGGACTCGCTCCCACCGCGAAGCTGCTTGGAGGTTTTGAGGGGGTTCGGGGGGACTTTTTCAAAAGTCCCACATCGATCAAGCGCCTCCCGCTCACTTCCGCTCCTCCGGACGCACTCGCGCTCCCACCGCGAAGCTGCTTGGAGGTTTTGAGGGGGTTCGGGGGGACTTTTTCAAAAGTCCCACATCGATCAAGCGCCTCCCGCTCACTTCCGCTCCTCCGGACGCACTCGCGCTCCCACCGCGAAGCTGCTTGGAGGTTTTGAGGGGGTCCGGGGGGACTTTTTCAAAAGTCCCCCGGAAAAATACTATTATCCCCCAATTCGCCCGGCGGCAAGGTCGCGCATGTTTTGCGCCAGCTGCTCGACGGTAATGACGTCGCGCTCCTTGGGTCTCGCCGGCACCTCATACATCAGCGGGCCGCGATAGCCGCAGCGCTCAAGCTCGCTGAGCAGCCCAGACCAGTTGTTAAGGCCGTCGCCGGGCAGACGATGCCGCTCATCCACAAAATCGTAGTCGGATATGTGCAGCGACAGTATCTCAAGACCTGAATCGATCAGCTTGCTGAGAAATGAAACATTCTCCTCAATCAGCGAGTGGTTTGTGTCGAAGACGACACCGGCACCGGTGTCACGCAAAAGCTCGATCATCTCGTCCGGACGATTGCAAAGGCAGGTGCGCGGCAGATTTTCGACTGCCAGACGCATGCCGGCAGCGTCGCAGGCCTCACGCAACGCGATAATAGCCTCACGACTGCGGCGCAAACGCTCGGGGCGCGTCTCGTCGTCGATCGGCTCGCTGCTGGGATGCAGCACGGCAACCTTGACACCGGCCTTGCCCGCTGCCTCAATTAGCGTGCGGTTGGTGTAAAGCGCTATGGCACGATGCTCGTCCTTGGTGCTCGAAATGTCGAGCGTGCGCGAGAAGGGCAGGTGTATCGACCACAGCTCAACCCCCGCAGCGCGAGCCATCTCGGCATATTTTGACCAATTACGGGCAAAATCCAGACCGTTCATGTAGTAATCAAAGTTGAAAGAAAGCTCTACCGCGTCGATGCCCGCCTCGTGGGCAGTACGAAGCGTCTGCTCGTCATATTTGTGGAAAAAGCAGAGTGAGGTTCCCTTTTTCAGCCCCTGTGCGTATGTCATAACAGACCTCCCGATCTCATAAAATTGATTGTAGCTTAATTTTACTATAATGTTATCAAAAAATCAAGTATTTCAACAAAAATACGGGTGCATTCGCGTCAAAATATCTGCCGGGCGCGGGCTCGGCAGCGCCATGCACCACAGCGCCTCACTGCGCTGCGCCAGCTTCCACTGACGCTCCCCCCCTGAAATCGCTGCGGCATCGGCAGGCTTTGTAACTATTTCGAGCCCCTCGCGTCGGCGACAGGCCGCGAGAAATTTCCGCCCACGTGCATTGGCACCCAGCAGCTGGGCGTATGCGGGCTCACGCAGCTCATCCTCCCGCGTGACACCCAAAAATATCGAAAGAATGGCACGCCGTATGCGTGCGTCGGTGTAATTTGCCGCTGACGCCTCCCGCAAAAGCTCGCCAAGGCTGCACGCCTGACGCGCCGCCATGCACAGTCGCACCGCAAGACCGTCTTCCGCATCCGCCGCCGTTGACGCCACCCCAACATCACATACGCGCAAATACGACAGCACTGCTCTCTCAAGGTTCACCATCTGCGCACCAAGCACTCCATTGCGATCAGCCTCGCACAGCGCCTTGAACGCTGCCCGCGGCATAAGCTCCTCTACACTGCCTAACCCACCGATACTCATCCGATCTCGCAGCGCCCGCGCCGACGGATATGCCCCGTCGCTGACGCCAAGCTCGTTATAGCCGTCGCCCAGACGGCGGACGACGTGCAGCGCCATGCCGCTCTCCCGCCGACGCAGCTCCTTGGCGTAGTTGACGGCCAGCAGGTCATTCGGCTGTTTGGACAGCGCCTCGCCGCAAACACGGCGATATGCCTCAAAATAAGCCGCCGCACTTCCCCGTCCCGCGCGGCAAAGCCGACGGTATTCGTCCTCATGCTCGGCCGAGCACAGCACCCGCGCCGCACGGCGCAAAAGCGATTCGTCCGCGCTCTCACAGCCCATACCCAGCGTGTCAACGCCGAGGCGGTCAAGTATCCCGACCCCCGCACGCGCAAACAGCTCGGCGCTCGACATGCTATAGGGGAACGGCAGCTCAAGCACGAGATCTGCCCCCTGCTCAAGCGCGCACCGCGCGCGGGTAAATTTGTCGGCCACAGCCGGCTCGCCACGCTGGACAAAGCTGCCGCTCATCAGGCATATGATCGTCTCCGCACCCGTGCCGCGCAGCTGCCGCAGCAGATGTCCGTGTCCACCATGAAACGGATTAAATTCACAAATAACTCCGCAAACCTTCATTTTCACTCACCTTTCCGGACAAAATCCGCGCAAAAACGACAATTTTTTGAAATAGCTCTTGTAAATATGATCGAAATATGATAGAATAAAATGTAGCATAAATTAATTGGAGGTTGTAATTCTCAAATTATGAACGTACTTGTTGTAAACGCCGGAAGCAGCTCGCTGAAATACCAGCTCTTTGACACCGAGACCGAGGCCGTGTATGCCAAGGGCATATGTGAGCGCATCGGTGCCGCCGGCTCTGTTATTGACCACCGCCAGCTCGTCAAGGGCATCCGTCACAAAAAGGAAATGCCCATGAGCAACCATGCCGAGGCAATGCGCATCGTCGTTGAGACGCTGACCGACCCCGAGCTTGGCTGCATCAAGTCCATGGACGAGATCGAGGCAGTCGGCCACCGCGTGGTGCATGGGGGCCCCTATTTCTTTGAAAGCGTGCTCGTAACCGACGAGGTCATGGACAAGCTTGAGAAATGCTACGACTTCGCCCCGCTCCACACCAAGGCTCACCTGATGGGTATCCACGGCTGCACCGAGGTCATGCCCGGCGTGCCGCAGGTGCTGGTGTTCGACACCGCCTTCCATCAGACCATGCCCGAAAAGGCATATTACTACCCCATCCCCTACGAGATGTACGATGAGTACAAGATCCGCCGCTACGGCGCACACGGCACCAGCCACCGCTATGTGTCGGGCGTTATGCGCGAGATACTCGCCAAGGAGGGCAAGACCGAGGACACCAAGATCATCACCTGCCACCTCGGCAACGGCTCGTCAATATCCGCTGTCCGTGACGGCAAAGTCATCGACACCTCCATGGGCTTCACGCCGCTCGACGGTGTTGAGATGGGCACGCGCTGCGGCTCCATCGACCCCGCCATCGTCACCTACATAATGAACAAAAAGGGCTTCACTCCCGACGAGATGAGTGAGTTCATGAACAAAAAGTGCGGCTTCCTCGGCATCACCGGCGGCTTCTCCGACTCGCGTGACATTGAGGACGCTGTCGCGGCCGGCCCCAACGCCACCCCCGATCCCGATCATCCGCTGCCGACCTACGAGCGCGCAAACCTGTGCTCGTCCGTGCTGTTCTACCAGATAAAGAAGTACATCGGCTCCTACACCGCCGCCATGAACGGCCTTGACGCCATCGTCTTCACCGCAGGACTCGGCGAGAACAACCCGCGTCTGCGAGAGGTGGTGTGCAGCGATATGGAATACTTCGGCATCGAGATCGACAAGGAGCTCAACGCCAAAATGCTGCGTCAGCCCAACATTGTCAAGCTGTCGACCGAGCGCTCGCGCGTTCTGGTCTACCTCATCCCCACCAACGAGGAGCTTGTCATCGCAAAGGATACCGCAGAGATCGTCTCCGCACTCAAAAAATAAGCGATATTCGCACAGCGCCCGTCCCGGAGCAAGACCGGGGCGGGCGCCTTTTGTTATCTCTTTTTGCCAAACAGAGCCATGATGCCGTCCGCTACGAACAGCACGCCCAGCACGACAAATATCCAATCGAGCATAGCCCATTTGCTGACCACCAGCATAACGCCGGCCGCTATCGTCAGCAGCGAGGCTATCAGCGCGAAGGCACTGTTGACCTTGAAGGACGCGAAAAGATCCAGCACGCCGCGTGCGATCAGCATTATGCCGAACACCAGCAGCACGACCTCAACGAACAGCCAGCCGCCCAGCAGTATGACCGCACCGATCGCCGCATACGCCACGCCTGCCAGCATTGCCTTGTTGCACAGCGACACAACGCCGCCCGCGATAAACAGCACACCTACAACCGTCATCAGCACATTCAGCATGCCGGAGCGGAAGATCATAAACAGCACGCCCACGACTATGTAAAGCAGAGCCGTCACGGCCGCGCCGCCGTAATTTTTTCTTGATGAACTCATAAATCTAATTTCTCCTTATAGTAGTTTTATATTGTCCCGCAAAGCGGAAAGCGTCAGAACAGGTACTCGACCGTCAGAATAGCCACACCCAGCACGACAAGTATGACTCCTGTCACGCGGTTGAGCGTTTTGGGCTGCGCACGGTTGGCCAGCTTTGCGGCCACCAGCGCCCACAGCAGTGTGCTGGCGACGCAAACGACCAGTGCAAGCACATCCGGTCTGCCGCCAATAGCAAAGTGGCTGACCGCCCCCGTCAGCGCCGTAAAGGTCATGATGAAAACGCTGGTTCCGACCGCCGTTTTGAGCTCATAGCCCAGCACTGCCGTCAAAAGCAGCAGCATCATCATGCCGCCGCCCGCGCCAACGAAGCCGCAGATGAAGCCGACCACGCTGCCGCACAGCAGCGAGCGTATCACCTTTTGGCGCGTCGTGGCCTCAGTCAGCCGAGCGGCCGGCGCCACTACCGGGCGCACGATGAACTTGACGCCCAAAATCAGCGTCATGAACGTCGAAAAGCTACCCATGGTGGTCTTGGGCACGAGGTCGGCCACATAGCTGCCGACAAACGTGAACACCAGCACCGCCGCCATCATAACAAGTCCGTTGCGTATGTCGAGATTTTTATTTTTTCCATACGTGTAAGCCGAAATAGCACTGGCAAGCACGTCACTGGCAAGCGCGATACCGACCGCCAGGTATGGATCCATGTCGAGAAAGGTTATCAGCATGGGGCTGATGACCGCTGCCGCGCTCATGCCGGCAAAGCCGGTGCCAAGTCCCGCGCCGACACCTGCAATAAAGCAGACTAAAATCTTAATTACTGTTTCCATTTTTGCTCCAATCCTCGAGAGCCGCCTGCACATTGCCAACCACACGCTCAAGCGCCTCCCTGTCGGCCGCGCTGATGCAGCTGCCAAGCAGCTCGCCGAAGCGGCGCTGCGCACGGGCTCCGTCCGCGACTATGTCGGCCGCCTGTCGCGTGACGCGCAGGCGCTTTACCCGCCTGTCCTCGTCGTCGTCGACGCACTCCAGCAGCCCGCGCTGCATCAGCGTATCGACCGCCACCGACGCCATCCCGCTCTTGATGCCGCGCACCGAGCACAGATCCCGCGCCGTGTTATACTCGGGATAATTGTGCAAAAACATGAGCACATCAAGACAGGTGTTGTTGATGCCGTGCTTTTTGCAGACCGGGGCGCACAGCGATGAATACACCGCTATCGTTTTGCGTCCAACCGTCAAAAAGTCCAAAGCGTACATGTTATCCCCTCCGGGTCTCTCAAAATTATTCTAATATTAGAATAATTATAGCATGTGTCAAGCCCATTGTCAATATATCGAAGCAAAAAATCAGTTTAAATTATAGCTCCGACAGCATTTCGACACTGCTGTCAAAGAATTTTTCCTGAAAATGCACCCGACTTGCCGCCTCTTCGGCCGTCAGCGCGACGCCCAACGGCGCCGCTATCAGCTTATCCTCAACATCGTCCGCACGGTGGACTATCCCCACGATGCGCACGCGACATTCACTGACCGGTGCGTCGACACCGAGTACATAGACATCCAGCGCCTCGCCGTCGCCGCCCTGCGTGTGCGGAATATAGCCGTAATTTACCGGGTAGACCAGCTGCGGATGCTCGGGGTGGGCGCTACCCATCGGGCGGTCGATCGTAACCTCAACGACCCGCCCGAGATATACCCGCGCACGCGCCCTCCTTAGCGTCTGCACTATGAAATCGTGCTTGCCGGCGAGATATTTTTCTCGTCCGCTGTCGACCGGAGCCTGCTCGGCAAGCGACAGCTTGAGCGCCTCGTAGGCTCGTGCCGCAGAGGGTGCGCTGTTCAGGTGGTCGCGAAAGCAGACATAATTTATCATGTCCTCGCTCCCTGCCCTGACGACGTGAATAAAATGCGTTTGCATGTCTCCGCTGCCGTCATAAAGGCTGCCGCGTGCGAACAGCAGCTGGTCACCGAGCTGCGCCTGGGGACGGTAATAATACCCCCTCTCACGCAGCCGCGGCTCAAGCCGCAGCACCTCGTCAAAGCTGCCGACAGCCACCGCAATATCGATTATCGGCTTGGCGCATATGGCGGGAACCGCCGTGCTCCCGACATGCTGTATATCCTGTGCGACGTCGCCCAAAATGCTCCACAGCTCAGCTATGGTACGTTTGGCCTCAACCTCCCACTGCGTCTGATGCGCATACAGCGCGACGGTGCCTCGCTTCAAGCCTATCATTCGGTCTCCTTTCGGTGCACCCACACCGCATTATTTTTCAAGCATTCCCGTCACTATCTGCCACAGCCGCTCATAGCTGGCGAGGCTCAGACGCTCGTCGGGGGTGTGGATGTTGTCGGCATCCGCGCCGATCGAGATCATATCCATATCCGGGATGCGCGATTTGATAATGCCGCACTCCAGCCCCGCATGTATCGCAACGACCTGCACCTCGCGCCCCAGCACTCGGCTGGCCACCTCGACATATCTGTCGCGCAGCGGCGATTCCTTGGCGTAATCCCAGCCGGGGTAGCGGCTGTAATGCTCCGCCGACGCGCCGCACAGCTCGGCGACGGCGTCCAGATAATCTATCGACGCCTCGATCAGGCTCTCGCGCGGCGAGCGGCTGGAGAACACCAGCTCGACCTTGTCGTCACACGTGCGAACGATACCGAGATTGCGCGAATATTCCGCCAGACCCGGGATATCCTTGCTCATGCGAAGGACGCCGTTCTCAACGGTGCCCAGCGTCTCGACCACCAGCCGCGTGCTGGCGCAATTCATCATGCTGTCCGCGAGCGGGACGCGCTCGCACGTCAGCACAAAGCCGGCGTCATCGTCGACCAGCTCCTCGCGCAGCTTGGCAGCCAGTATCATGGCGCGCGCCTTCATTCTCTCGCTGTCGGCGCAGGTGATGATCGCCTCACACTCGCGCGGGATGGCGTTGTCCATAAGTCCGCCGTTGAGGCTTATCAGATTGTAATCGGCGTCGCGGCGCAGAGCCAGCAGCAGCCGACCCATCAGCTTGTTCGCGTTGGCGCGCCCCAGCGTGATGTCGGCGCCCGAATGGCCGCCCATCAGTCCCGAAATGCGCACCGATAGCGCCTCGCCCGCCGCATTGACGAACTCAACCGGCAGGCTGATATCCGTCCGGCAGCCGCCCGCGCAGCCGACCACCACCATGCCCTCGTCATCGCTGTCGAGGTTGATCATGCGGCGGGCGCTGATGCGACTGTAATCAAAGCCCATGGCCCCTATCAGCCCGACCTCCTCGGAGGCCGTAAACAGGCACTCGAGCTCGGGATGGTGCTCGGCAACGCCGTCCAGCAGCGCCAGCATCAGCGCTACAGCCACGCCGTCGTCACCGCCAAGCGTCGTTCCGCGGGCGTGCAGATAGCCGTCCTCAACGTACAGCTCGAGCGGCTGCGTCTCAAAATCGTGCTCGGTGGCGGCATTTTTCTCACAGACCATGTCGGTGTGCCCCTGAAGCAGCACGGCCGGCTCGGTCTCATAGCCGGGCGTCGCCGGCTTTTTGATCAAAACATTATTCAGCTCGTCGCGATAGCACTCCAGCCCCCGCGTCTGCGCGAAGCTGACCAGCGCGTCTGCCACGCCGGCCTCGTTGAACGAGCCGCGCGGAATGGCCGACAGCTCCTCAAAAAATCGGAAAAGCTCCTCCGGCTGATATCCGCTGATAACATGCTCCATAACATATCCTCCCTCCGCGGGTGCACCGCGGCGTCAAAAATTCGTCTGAATCTAACCGTCTACATCCTCACTAAGGCGCGACAGCGACTTGCCCATACCACGCACCACGCAGGTGTCGGGGTCAGCGGCAACCGTCGCGCGTATGCCGGTGACGTCCGCGAGCAGCCGATCCAGCCCGGCCAGCAGACTGCCACCGCCTGTCATGGTGATGCCGTTATTTATTATGTCGGGGATAAGCTCGGGCGGCGTCCGCTCGACAACGCGGCATATCGCCTCGATTATCTCTGAAATGGGGTCCTTCATGGCCTCCAGCATCTCGCGTGAGCTTATGGTGATCTCACGCGGCAGTCCCTCGCTCATGCAGCGACCGCGCACCTTCATGGTTTTGATATTTTTGTGCTCGTAAACTGCACCTATGCGTATTTTTATCTGCTCCGCCGTGCGCTCGCCTATATGCACACGGTATTTGTTCTTGACGTGCCGCACTATGGCCTCGTCAAACTGGTCGCCGGCCACCTTGATGGACTCAGATACCACGATGCCGCCCAGCGACACCACTGCGACATCCGTCGTCCCGCCGCCGATATCGACGATGAGATGCCCCTCGGGCGCATTGACGCGGCAGCCGGCGCCGATAGCGGCCGCCAGCGGCTCGGCCATCAGCTGCACTGATCGCGCCCCGGCCTCAAGCGCCGCATCCATAACGGCTCTGCGCTCGACGTCGGACACGCTGCCCGGGATGCAGATCATGACACGCGGTCTAAAGAACATATCTCCGCAGGCCGACTTGATAAAGTACTGGAGCATGCGCAGCGTGACGTCATACTGCGCCACCACGCCGTTTTTCAGCGGGCGGACGGTTTTTATATGCTCGGGTGTGCGCCCCATCATGGCCTGCGCCGCACGCCCAACCTTGATTATTTGATCAATAGCGGTATCGATCGCCACGACTGACGGCTCATTGAGCACTATACCGCGTCCATCGACGTAAACGAGCACCGTTGCCGTGCCGAGATCTATCGCAATATCACGGCTTCCAAAGCGCTCGGACAGGTTTTTTATTACTCCCACACGGTACCCCCTTTAATAATTGCCGCATCGGCCAACCAATGCAGCGACACATTTATTCTTCAAGTCCTACATTATATTATACAATGCTTTGACTCAAAAATCAACACATTTTTTAGCATCAGCCCTCATGGCTGACCGTCGCCACGCAGACGCAGACCACCTCGCGTGCTCCCGCCCCCAGCAGCAGCTGAGCACAGGTGCTCATAGTCGCGCCGGTGGTGATGACGTCGTCGACCAGTATGACAGTCCGCCCCCGCACATCCGCGCCGCCGTCAAGGCTGACCGACTGCCCGGCATTGTATATTCGCGCCGAATAGCCCAGCGTTTTCTGTGCGCGTGCCCCGGCCAGGCGCCGGCGACTCAGCGTAGAACCGAAATCCAGCTCCAGCACTCGCGCCAGCTGACGTGCAAGCTCCTCTGCCTGGTCAAAGCCGTGCTCGCGCCGTGCGCGGCAGGAGCGCGGGCAAAAGCTGACGACAGCGTCGTCGATCGCCTCCCGCCGAATCGCGGGAGCCAGCTGAGCAGCGAGAAACGCAAAGCCCTCGCGGTTTCGCGCACGCTTGTTGTTGTTTATTATTCGGTTCACACAGCTGCGCGCGCTCGACGGGCGGTAGGTCGCCAGCCGTATCACGCGCCGCACCCCGGTCTGACGCAGCAGCGGCGGTGTGCATCTGCAATCGAGCATCGGCAGGCCGCAATCGGGGCATTCAACAAGCTTCGCCAGCTCAAGCTCGCTACGGCACTGAGGGCACAGCACTGCCTCGCCGCCCTCGGCGTTGTAGGGCAGCAGCTTGCCGCACGAGATGCAGTAGGGTGGAAACAGCAGCCGCCCGAGGATATTGACACCATCACGTCCCATCGGCTCAGTTCTGGCACTCAAGCAGCGAGCGCAGCCCGGTATAGCGCAGCGCCGTGCGGTTGTTAGTCACCATGCTCTCCACGATGTCCTGCCGCCCAACGATTATGACCATGCGCTGCGCCCTCGTCACCGCCGTGTAAAGCAGGTTGCGTGTCAGCAGCATCCGCGCAGCGCCATAGGCCGGGATGATGACTATCGGATATTCACTTCCCTGACTCTTGTGCACCGTGATGGCATAGGCATGCTCGAGGTCGTCAAGCAGCGAAAAGTCATATGAAACATGGCGATCGTCGAACATTATCTCAAAGCAGGAGGAGTCGCGGTCGATGGCTCTTATGACGCCAATGTCGCCGTTGAAGATGCCCATTCCATCGCTGTCCGGGCGCGTCCAGGCCAGCTCATAGTTGTTGCGCACCTGCATAACGCGGTCGCCGACGCGGAAATGCGTCTGCTTGAATTGGTACTCCGTCTTGCCCGGCATGGCGGGATTGAGCGCCCCCTGAAGCAGGACATTGAGATTTTCGGTTCCCGCCACGCCGCGGCGCGAGGGCGAGATGACCTGAATATTATTGACGGTTTCCGCCCCGTAGCTGCGCGGCAGGCGATTGCAGTAGAGATCGGCAACCGTCGCCGCGATATCGGCGTCGCTTTGGCGCGCCAGGAAGAAGAAATCGTTATTTTTGACACCCAACTCGGGCATTCTGCCCTCATTTATGGCGTGCGCGTTGGTGACTATCAGGCTCTCGCCCGCCTGCCGGAATATTTCATTGAGTCGCACCGTCGCGAAGCGCCCCGACTCGATTATGTCAGCCAGCACATTGCCCGCGCCAACCGAGGGCAGCTGATCGGCGTCACCGATAAGCAGCAGCCGCGCTCCCGGCTTGATCGCCCGCAGCAGGCTGCCCATAAGCGCACTGTCGAGCATGGATGCCTCGTCCACAATAACGACGTGCTCCTCCAGCGGATCCTGCTCATTTCGGCGGAAGCGGTCGCCCTCCTCGCCGCCGAACTCCATTTCCAGCAACCTGTGCACCGTCCGCGCCTCGCAGCCCGTCGTCTCGGACATGCGCTTGGCCGCACGGCCAGTCGGCGCCGCCAACGCCACCTTGAGCCCCATGCTCTCGAATATGTCGATCAGCGCCTTGACGATGGTCGTCTTACCCGTGCCGGGTCCACCGGTCAGCACAAAAACGCCGTTTATCAGCGCGTCCGAGATGGCACGGCGCTGCATGCCGGCGTAGCTGAGACCGTTGGCGCGCTCTTCCTTGGCAATAAACGCCTGAACGTCGCCCATGTCGACCGCCGCACACAGCCTGTCCAGCATGACGAGCTTGGAGGCTATGTATTTTTCGTTTTCGTAAGCATATGGCAGGTAGATATACCGCGTTCCGTCACGCCGATCGGCCACCAGCTGCTGCTTATCGACAGCCGTGCCGAGGGCGGCAGCCGCCGCGGGCTCAGAGCAGCCAAGCATGGCTGCCGCCGTCTCGATCAACTTGCCCTCGGGCAGGCAAACATGGCCGTTTTGCGCCGCATTTGACGACAAAATATAGCGAATACCGCTCATCAGCCTCTCAGGTGAGTCCGCCGCCATGCCCAGCTTGCGCGCCATAAGATCTGCCTTTTCAAAGCCCACGCCCTCGACCTCGTTACAAAGCCGATATGGGTTGGCGCGTGCCAGCTCGACCGAGCTCGCACCGTATTTTTTGTATATCCGCAGCGTCATAGCCGCTCCAAAATAGTCGCGGAAGAATATCAGCGCGTTGCGCATGCCGGATTTTTCCCTGAAATCGGCGCTGGCGGCCTCGGCCAGCTTGCGCGAAACGCCCTTGACATTCGCCAGCCAATCCGGGTGATTCTCGAGCACATCAAACGTGTCCTCGCCGAATTCGTCGACTATGCGCTGCGCCAGCCGCGGTCCGATGCCCTTAATGGTGCGCGAAGCAAGGTAGCGCAGCATGGACGTGGCGTCCGCCGGCAGCGACCGCTCAAACTGCTCCGCCTTAAACTGCCTGCCGTACTTGGCGCTGTGCACCCAATGCCCGAAAAAGCTGGCCGAGTCGCCCTCGGACAGATACGGCATCACGCCCACCACCGTCACCGGCTCCTCGCCCTCGCTGTCGGTTTCGACCTCGCAGACAGTATATCCGTTGTCCTTATTGACAAAAATGATGTCCTCCACCACGCCGTCAAGGCGTATCAGGCCTCCCTCATTTTGCAGCTCGACGCTTGTATCCGACATCATTTTCACCTCCTGTTATTTTTGAATCACATAATAAATTTCGATATTTTCGTTTTTGATCGCCCGCTCGACCTCACCGTCAAGCTCAGCTCCCGGCAGCACCGTCAGCGTCACACGACCGGCGCGGAAAAAGCCGCGTCGCGCCTGCCGCAGCATGCAGCCGAGCTCGGACGGATCATAGCTGCCGTCGTACAGCAGCGTGGTTGCCGTGTCGCCGCGCCGCAGCCAATCCTCGCCGAGCAGGCGCACAAGACAGACCGCGCCAAACACGGCCAGTGCGGCCAGCGCCACCTCAAATAAAAGCAAATGCATCACCTCATCGGCAGTTTATGCCGCGAGGCCGCGCGGTGTCACACGCCCGCGCAAGCTGGGACAACCCTCAGCCCAGCAGCGCCGCCAGGTCACGCGCCTCCCAACTGACACCGAGATCCTCGCGCCCCATGTGGCCATAGGCCGCCAGCTGCGCATAAATCGGCTTCCGCAGGTCAAAGCGCTCGATTATGGCCGCCGGACGCAGATCCAGCCGCTCGAGCAGCGCGCTCGATATCTTCTCCTCGGGCACGCGAGCCGTGCCGAACGTCTCGACCAGCACCGAAACGGGGCGTGCAACGCCGATAGCATAGGCTATCTGCACCTCGCAGCGCGAGGCCAGCCCCGCCGCGACGATATTTTTAGCCGCATATCTCGCCGCATAGGAGGCCGAGCGGTCGACCTTGGTCGGGTCCTTGCCCGAGAAGGCGCCGCCGCCGTGGCGGGAGTAGCCGCCGTAGGTATCGACGATTATCTTGCGTCCCGTGAGGCCGGTGTCGCCGGCGGGGCCGCCGACAACAAATCGCCCGGTGGGATTGACATATATTTTAGTCTCATCGTCCAGCAGTGCGGCGGGAACGATGGGCTTTATCACCTGCTCAATGACGTCAGCGCGAATCTGCTCAAGCGAGACGTCCGGGCTGTGCTGCGACGATATAACCACGGTGTCCACACGCGCCGGCACGCCGTCATGGTACTCGACCGTCACCTGCGTTTTGCCGTCGGGACGGAGGTAATCCAGCCGTCTCTCGCGACGGACGCGGGTCAGCTGCTTGGCAAGGCTATGCGCCAGCGAGATGGGCAGCGGCATCAGCTCCGGCGTTTCGTCGCAGGCATAGCCAAACATAAGCCCCTGGTCGCCCGCGCCGATGTCAAAGCCGTCGCCGTGGCCGGCCTTGGCCTCATAACTGCGGTCGACGCCGAGCGCTATGTCTGCAATCCAATGTTCATTTATATCATTTTTTTTCCATTTTAGCTTCATTTCCCCG
>CAYXBY010000007.1:0-3031 GCA_964463325.1 uncultured Lachnospiraceae bacterium
GGCGGCGAAAACTCTCCGGTGGGGGCGTCTGGGGAGGCGGCCTGCGGCCGCCTCCCCCGACAAGAAAATAAAATATCCCCCTCTCACGGTGGGAGAGGGGGTGAGGTGGTGAGGTGGCAATTGAAGCATGCGATGCTTCAGATACCATCACCGCTTTTCCTTCTTGTAGAAGAACACCGAAATCAACATTATTACCGCGAACACCAGCAGATACCACACGATCGAGAATCCGTGCGACACTATTGCCGCTGCTATCATAAATATGCAGCTTGCTATAGCCAGCGGGATCAGCGCAAAGCGCACCAGCGGGTGCAGTCCGCGTTCCTTTATCATCATAACGACAAAGATCGGAATGTAAATGGCGTATATCGTTATGATAGGCAGCTCGGAGGAATCAAACACTACCGGGCCAAACCATGACACCGGCGAGAGGTTCGCACCGTAAAAATATACCATCCAAATGCCGCAGACCAGCAGACCGACGATAGACGAATTGGTGGGCATGTTGGTGTGCTCGCTTATCTCGGAGAAAAGGTCAGGGCGGGGACCGTTGTCACGCGCAGCGATGGAATAGAGTGCACGTGTCGAGGCCAGCATAAGGCCGTTCAGTGTGCCAATGCAGGATATGACGACCAGGACGAACATGCCAACGCCGGCGGCCTGACCGAAAATAGTCTGGAAGGCCAGTTTGGCGCCCGCCTCGCCGCTCGCCATCAGCTCCTCGTTGGTGACGCCGCCCGCCAAGCCGACGTAATAGAGGATATATGTGGCAATTATGATGAGTGATCCAACCACCAGCGCGATGGGAAGATTGCGCTTGGCGTTTTTGATCTCGGCATTGATGCTCGTTGCGATGATCCAGCCCTCATATGCGAAGGCCGTTGCCACGACTGCGGTAAACAGTGCGCCGCTCTTGCCGCCGGCCATTTCAGTAGCGACGGTGGTAAAGTTCTGTATCGTCATGCCGTTGGAAAGGCCGACGATAGTGCCCACGATGGCCATCGCATACAGCGGTATCAGCTTGATGACCGTGGTCGATACCTGGAATTTGCCCGCTATGATAGGTGAGAGTGCGTTGACAGCATAGCTGGCGACCAGCAAAAAGCCCGCCAGCAGCATGACCTGCCCGCCGGTGATGTCCCAGCCAAAGATAACGCCGAGATAGCGCGCGGACACCCATGCAAGCACAGATGTCATGCCGGGATAGTAAATGAATGTGATAAACCAGCCGACGGCATAGCCGTAGCCGCGTCCGATCGTGGCCTCAGCGTAGTCAACCAGGCCGTTCACCTTAACATATCGCGTTGCCATGATGGCAAAGGTGCAGGCGCATATCACCATGACTATTCCGCCAATGACCCATGCCAGAATACCGAGCGGCAGGTCGCCACCGGTGGCAGTCAGCACCTTTTCAGCCTTGAAAAAGACGCCGCTTCCTATCACTATTCCAACGACCATTGCAATGGCAGTGAACAGTCCGTATTTTTCCTTCATCTGATTCTTCATATTCTGACTCCTTGCTCGTCAATTTTTCTTTTTGCCAAGGTAGGCTTCCTTGACCGTTTCATTCTCCAGCAGCTCGGCGCCGCTGCCGGACAGCGTGATGTGTCCGGTCTCGAGGACAAAGGCACGGTCGGCTACCTTGAGCGCCATGTTGGCGTTTTGCTCGATGAGCAGAACAGTGATGCCGTTTTTGTTTATCTCGCGGATGATGTCGAATATGCCCTTGACGACCAGCGGCGCCAGTCCCAGCGAGGGCTCGTCCATCATGATGACGCGCGGGTGGCTCATGAGTGCCCGCCCGACGGCCAGCATCTGCTGCTCGCCACCAGACAGCGTTCCGGCCATTTGCCATTCGCGCTCCTTGAGGCGAGGGAAGAGGGAATAGACGTACTTAAAATCGTCGTCCAGCGAATCGCGGCGCAGGTAGGCGCCGATCTTGAGGTTTTCCTTGACGGTCAGGTTGGGAAAGACGCGCCGTCCCTCGGGCACCATCACGATGCCGTCCTTGACTATGTTGTCGGGCGATTTTCCGACTATCTCGTGCTCCTCGTATATTATCGAGGCGTGGCGGGGCTTGACAAGCCCCGAGATGCACTTGAGCGTCGTGCTCTTACCGGCGCCGTTTGCTCCGATAAGTGTCACTATCTCGCCACGCGGAACGTCAAAGGATATGCCGCGCACGGCCTCGATGCCGCCGTAGGCGACGGTGAGATCCTTTATTTGAAGTATGTTATCATT
This sequence comes from uncultured Lachnospiraceae bacterium, assembly GCA_964463325.1. Classification (GTDB taxonomy): domain Bacteria; phylum Bacillota; class Clostridia; order Oscillospirales; family CAG-272; genus UMGS1002. The sequence goes on from CAYXBY010000007.1 coordinate 2,242, forward strand.
CATCGTCGCTTACCCCCAGGTAGGCCTTAATAACAAGGTCGTTGTTCTGAATTTCGTCCGGTGTGCCCTCGGCGATCTGCCGCCCGAAATCAATGACGTATATGCGGTCGGAAATGTCCATGACCAGATTCATGTGGTGCTCTATGACGAATATCGTGAGCTGCATCTCGCGGCGCAGCCGGTTGATAAACTCGGTCAGCTCGGCCGTCTCCTGCGGATTCATACCGGCGGCAGGCTCATCGAGCAGCAGCAGACGCGGCTCGGTGGCCAGCGCACGCGCTATCTCAAGGTGCCGCTGCTTACCGTAGGGCAGGGAGGTGGCCAGTTCGTCCTTGACGTCCTCAAGGCCGACGCGGTGCAAAAGCTCAAGCGTTTCTTCACGCATGCGGCGCTCCTCGGCGGCGTTCAGCTTGAAGGTCGCGGCCAGCAGCCCGGCCTTGAGGCGGACATGCTTTGCGGTGAGGACGTTGTCAAACACCGTCATGGACTTGAACAGGCGTATGTTTTGGAAGGTACGGGCGATGCCGGCGCGGGTGATGGCGTCGGGCTTGCTGTTGACGACGTGGGTGTATTTGCCGTTGTTTTCGCCGGCGTACAGCTTTTTCATTTTGCCGCGGGGATGATTCTCGCTGATGGTCGCGCCGCAGAAATCTATCTTACCATTAGTGACACGGTAGACCCCCGTGATGGCGTTAAAGACTGTGGTCTTTCCGGCACCGTTGGGGCCGATGAGCGAGACTATCTCGCCTTCGTTGACCTCAAGCGAGAGGTTATTGACCGCCACCACGCC
>CAYXBY010000007.1:3041-44691 GCA_964463325.1 uncultured Lachnospiraceae bacterium
AATATATTATTACTCATGCTTGGCCTCCCGCTTGAAAAGCTTAGAGAACAGCCGCTTGATGGCGTTCCAGATGGATATGACATCGAATTCGCGGTCGCCCATGATGCCGCGGCGGAAGAACAGCACGAACACCATGATTATGACCGAAAATACCACAAGCCTAAAGCCGTTGCGGAAGATAGGCAGCTGGAGCCCCAAAAATTCGCCGCTGTCAAGTCCGCGCAGCCACCATTCGGAGGATGCGATGAACAGCAGGCTGGCCAGCACCGAGCCTGTGATGGAGCCGATGCCGCCGATAACGACTATGAGCAGTATCTCGTAAGTCATTGACGAGGTGAAGGGCGAGGCCGAGACCGAGCCCTGATAAATGGCGAACAGTGCGCCGCCGATGCCGGCGAAGAAGGAGCTGGTGACAAAGCTGATCATTTTGTGGCGGGCGAGGTTGATGCCCATGGCCTCTGCGGCGACCTCGTCGTCACGTATGGCCTTGAGCGCGCGTCCGTAGGATGAACGGATGAGCAGCACTATGATGGTAATGCACACCAGCGCGATGAGAAAATAGGGCATGACCAGCGAGAATTTTTCAAATATCGTGCCCTCGAGCACCGAGCGGAAGGTCTTAAGGTGCGAGAGCGGGAAGGAGCCATTGGTCAGCGGGCCCAACTTGTCCCAGACGATGACGGTGCGGACTATCTCAGCAAAGCCCAGCGTGGCGATGGCGAGGTAGTCGCTCTTGAGCTTGAGCACCGGCAGGCCGATCAGGAAGGCGAACAGCGCCGCCACCAGACCGCCCAGCAGTATTGCCACCAGCAGCGGCAGATCAAAGCCGATAATCGGCTCGGTGCCCTCGGGGATGGAGAAGCTGTAGACCATCTGCCTGAATTCGCCCGGGATAATGAAGACCGAGCAGGTGTAGGCACCAAGCAGCATAAAGCCGGCCTGACCGAGTGAGAACAGCCCTGTAAAGCCGTTGAGCAGGTTCATGGAAACGGCGACGATGGAGTAGACGCACACCTTTTGCAGCACCTTGACCAGCATGTCATAGGAGTTGGAGGTGAGGTCAATGACGGCAATAACAGCGAACAGCACGATAATGGCGCAGAGATTTGCCAGCGTGCGGCGTGAAAGCTTTTTTTCGTTAAGCATGCTGACCTCCTCAGACCTTGTCTACGTCCTCGGTGCCGAACAGACCCGTCGGCTTGACGCAGAGAATAATTATAAGCAGTAAGAAGGTGAAGGCGTCGGAGAAAATGGTGTAGCCCGTTGCCTTGACCAGGTTTTCGCAAATGCCGATTATAAAAGCACCGACAACCGCGCCCGGGATCGACCCAATGCCGCCGACAACTGCCGCCACAAAGGCGCGCAGACCGGGCATAGCACCCGAGGTCGGGGTGACGGAGGGGTAATTCGAAAAGTAAAGTATCGAGCCGACGGCCGCCAGGAAGGAGCCCAGCACAAAGGTGACGCTGATGACGCGGTTGATCTTGATGCCCATCAGCTGTGAGGTGGTGAAATCCTTTGAAACGGCGCGCATTGCCATGCCGATCTTGGTGTATCTGATCAGGCAGACCAGGCCTATCACCAGCACCAGCACGAGGATGGGCGTGATGACCGTCACGCGCTTGGTGGTGGCGCCGAAAATAGTGATGTTTTCCTGAAGGAAGGGAATAGAGGGGTAGGTCTTGGCCAGCCCTCCGGTGACGAACAGCGCCACGTTTTGAAGAAGATATGAAACGCCGATAGCCGAGATCATTGACGACATGCGCGGCGCGCTGCGCAGTGGCTTATATGCCACGCGCTCAATGCTGAGTCCGACCAGCCCGGTTACTATGAGCACAAAGGGGATCGAGACGTATAGCGGCATGGTCGTGGTGGCGTAGACCATTATCAGTCCCGTTACCATGAACACGTCGCCGTGTGCAAAATTTATCAGGCGAAGAATGCCGTATACCAGAGTATACCCTATCGCGATCAGCGCATATTGCCCGCCGACGGATATGCCCGCCAGAATATAATCCATAATTATGTGTTTCCTTTCTCTCAGCACGCCACCGGCGTACTACACGGAATAATGCGGGGCGGCGCCGCGCGGGTGCTGCCCTATAAAAGCATAATGCCTCAATGCTTGACGGCATTGAGGCATTGTCAGCTTCGATGAATCAGTCGATGCCCTGTTCCTTTACGAACTCCCAAAGGCCGGTGGTGTTGTTGGCCTTCTTTATATAGGCGATGTTACGGTCTGCGTCGCCGTTTACAGGCTCAAATTTGATCAGACCGGTCACGCCATTGTAGTTGACGTTCCAAAGCGCTTCCTTGATGGCGGCGCGATCAGCGGAGCCTGCAGCCTTGATGGCCTCAAGGGCGGTGAAGTAGGCGTCGTAGCCCATGGCGGAAACAGCCGAGATAATGTCGTTGCCGCCGTTAGCGGTCAGATATTTCTCGTTGCCGGCCTTGTTGAGCCATGCCTTAAAGCCGCTGTCGAAATCAGCATTTGCGCCCTCCTGATAGAAGGTAGTGACCTCGACGGACACATCGGTGTCCTTTGCAGCGTTGAGAATAACGTTGGAATCCCAGGTGTCGCCAGCCAGCAGCGGGATCTTGACGCCCTGTGCGGAGACGGCCTTTATGATAAGCTGTGCGTACTCAATGGAGGTGGGGGCGAAGATGACCTCAGCCTTGCCGTTGGAGGCGTTTGCAATAAAGGAGGTAAAATCTGCTGTGCCGGTGGTGAAGTTCTCGGCGATTACCTTGCCGCCAAGCTTCTCAAATGCGGATTTGAAGCTGCTTGCCAGACCCAGGTCATAGGCGTTGCCGGCCTCAGCCAGCGTGTAGGCGGTCTTGACACCGTCATCCCACGCCTTCTTAGCGAGGACTGCGCCCTGGAAATCGTCGAGGAAGCAAATGCGGAAGTAGTGCTTATTGCCGGCGGTGACCTGAGTGTTGGTGCAGGTGACGCCGATGGCGGCCAGACCGGCCTCCTCAAATGTAGGAGAAGCAGCGATGGAAACGCTGGAGCCGTAGGAGCCGAGAACGACGGAAACGCCCTTGCTCACAAGCTCAGAGGCAGCGGTGATGCCCTTTGCATTGTCGGACTGGTTATCGACCTCGACCAGCTCGATGGTGTAGGTCTCGCCGTTGAGCTCGATGGTGTTCTGAACGGAGTGAGCATACTGGATGCCCAGAGTTTCCTGCTTACCGCCGGGGCCGTTGGAGCCGGAGGCGGGCTCGAAAATGCCTATTTTGATGACCTTGTCATCAGATGAGCTGTCGCAGGAGGCGAGGGTGAATAGACTGGTGCAGGCAAGCATCAGCGCGAGGGCCAGACATAAAATTCTTTTCATTGCAGTGAATCTCCTTAGCTTAATAACGGTCTTCTCAATTTTTGCTTGTGCAGCATAAAATTAATTGTGATGATTTTACTACGTTTTTGCATGTTTGTCAAGAGGAAAATTCAAATTTGCGCAATCTTTTTGAAAAAATGTGATTTTTATGTGTGTTTATGACGCGCGGCGACGTCAAAATCTCACGCAGAGGCATGATTTGACAAAAAACAGTCAAAAATCGGCTGCGACGCGGCGCTCAGTCCTCGTAGACCAGATCGCGGATGAGAGGATGTATTTTGCGGTAGATGTAGCCGCAGCTCATGATATGCGCGCTGAAATAAATGGCCAGACGGTTCTTGCGGTCGACCAGCGCATAGGCTCCGGCGGCGCCGTCCCAGCCGAATTCGCCGGCAGGTGAGCGCGAGAGGGAATAGACCGGGTCGACATGCACGCGTCCGCAGTAGCCCCAGCCGTAGCCGAACAGGCGGGTGGCGCAGAAGTCAGTGCGCGCGTCGGGGCACAGGCGGTTTTTCTCGATCATGTCCAGCGTCTCGGGGCGCAGCAGTCCGCAGTCCTCGGGCGTGCCGGTGCAGGCCAGCGCCGACATCAGCTTGACGTATTCATCCGTCCGCGTAAACAGCCCCTGACCGCCGCTCGGGAAGCCGAAGGGCAGCTTTTGGTGTATAGAGGCCGGGTCGCGCGGGACGCAGGTGCCGTTGTGGTAGACAAAGCTGTAGACCGCCGAGAAGCGTGCCAGCTGCTCTGCCGTCGGGGCGAAGCCGGTCTCGGCTATACCGCAGGGCTCGAAAACATTTTTTTGCAGATATTCGCCGAACGGCAGGCCGCTCGCCACCTCGACCACCGCGCCCAGCACGTCGTGGCAGAGGCTGTATTTGTAGTGCGTTCCCGGCTCAAACAGCAGCGGCGTCTCGGCCAGTGCGCTGATGATCTCGGCCGTCCCCGCCTCGGGGTGAGCGGCTGCGAAGCGCTCTGCGGGCGACCAGTCGTAATTCATGCCGGCGGTCATGGTGAAAATATGCTCAAGCAGTATGGGCGTCTCAGCGTCGGTGATGCTACCGTCGTGTCGGCGCACCTTCATGTGTGAAAAGGCAGGGAGATAGCGGTCAAGGCGGTCGGTGGGCGAGATGATGCCGCGCTCAACAAGCTGCATGGCCGCCACACAGGTGGATATTTTGCTGGTGGAGAAGCACCAGTATAGGTCATTTTCGCTCACCGGGCGAGTGCGCTCATAGTCCGAATAGCCGGACATGCCGCGATAGACTTGCCGCGCGTCGCGCATGACGATGAGGTCGCAGGCGGGAATGCCGCGCTCGGGCATGGTGTCGATGAGCTGATCAAGCTTTCTTGTATTCATGGCGTGGTCCTTTCTGATATTTATTAATATGATTATACTACACGGCGTGCTGTTTGTCAAAGGCTTATTGATTTTTTGTGCGCAGTGTGGTATAATTTTGGTGTGACGCGGTGGATCCGCGCAAAAAAAGCTATTGAGTGTGTAAATGAAACTGATAATTGCCGAAAAACCGAGCCTTGGGCGCAATATCGCCGCGGCTATCGGAAATCTGAATAAAAGAGACGGATATCTTGAGGGCGAGGGCTACTATGTCAGCTGGGCCTTTGGACACCTTTTTTCGCTGTGCGACGTCGAGCATTACGGCGGCGGAGCTGTGCCGGCCAACGGCAAGCGCCGCTGGACCATGGAGGGACTGCCCTGTATACCGCAAAAATTTGATTTTGAGCTCCGGCGCACCGGCACCAACGGCAAGCCCGATGCCGGCATTGCGCGCCAGTTCGAGACCATATGCCGTCTGGCGGCGCGACCTGAGGTCGACGCCATCATAAATGCGGGGGACGCTGACCGTGAGGGTGAGATCATAGTCCGACTGTGCATACAGCACGCCGTCGCCGCCAACCCCGCCATTGCAACCAAAAAGGTATATCGCCTGTGGCTGCCCGATCAGACGGCCGAGACGATACGCGCACAGCTGGCCGTCGAGCGGCTGGACGAGGAATATGAATGCCTCGCCAACGAGGGCTTCGCGCGGACGTACGTCGACTGGCTGTACGGTGTCAATCTGACGCGCTACGCCACGCTGCGGACAGGCAAGCTGCTGCGGGTGGGGCGGGTGATAGTGCCAATCGTCAAGGCGATATACGACCGCGATATGGCCATACGCAATTTTGTGCCGGGCAAGTATCTGGCGCCGGTCAGCCGTGAGGAGACGAACGGCCAGTCGGTGGAGCTGACATCGCGGCGGCAGTTTGAGCCCGAGCAGGCGGCCGAGGCGCAGCGCCTGTGTGACAGCTATAATGCCGCCGGCGCCGTCGTGACGGCGGTAAAGAGCAAAAAGGACACGTTAGCGCCGGGCAAGCTGTATTCGCTGACCAAACTGCAAAATTATCTTGGAAAAAAGTATAAAATGCCGATGGAAACGTCGCTTAAACTGGCGCAAAAGCTGTATGAGGAGGGGTATCTGACCTACCCTCGTACCAACTCCGAGTATCTTGCCACTGCCGAGAAGGACAAAATGAAAAAAATAATATCCGGCTGTGCGGCGCTGGGCTATCCGGTCGAGTTCAAGGACAGCAAGACGATATTTGACGACTCCAAGATCGAGTCCCATTCGGCGCTAACGCCAACCTACAAGATACCTAAAAAGGGGCAACTGAGTGAGGACGAATATCGCGTCTATTCGGCGGTGATGCGGAGATTCGTGGCGGTGTTCTGCGCACGGCCGTGCGTCGTGCGGCGGACGCAGATAACGATACGTGTCGACGCGCCTGAGCCCGAGGAATTTGTGCTCAAGGGGACAGTCATGCTTGAGCCGGGCTGGACTGCTTACGACGACTCCAGCTTGCGCGACCGGATACTGCCTGAACTCAAAAAGGGCGATCGCGTAAACATAGATTTCAAGCCGGTCGAAAAGCAGACCTCGGCACCGCGGCATTACACCATTGAGACGCTCAACAATTATCTAAAAAATCCATTCAAGGAGGATAAGGCTCGCGCTGCCGAGGCGTCGGCGGCTGAGGAGGGCGGTGTCGTCAGCGACGATGAGGACTACCGCGCCATCTTCGAGGGACTTGAACTTGGCACAGAGGCGACGCGCACCGGCATCATCGACAACGCCAAAAAGAGTCACTACATCGAGCTTAAAAAGGACACCTACTACATCCTGCCGGATGGCGAATATCTGATAGAATCGCTGACGCGGTTGAATATTTCAATGGACAAATACAAGACCTCGACGCTTGGACGTGCACTCAAGCAGGTCTACCGCGCCGATATGACCGTTGAACAGTGCGTCGGCCTGGCGGCGGACGAGCTGCGCACGATATTCGGCTCGGCGGGGACGGACGGCGGCAGTGACGTCGGCTTTTTCGGCGACGTCGTCGGCCACTGCCCGGTGTGCGGGCGCGAGGTGGCGCAGAGAGGGCGGTTTTACGGCTGCACAGGCTGGCGCGAGGGCTGCAAGTTCTCGGTCAACACCTACATCTGCTCACGCGCCATATCGGTCGAGGCCATGCGACGGCTGCTTAGCGAGGGGACGACTGGCGTCATTGACGGCTTTGTCTCGCGCCGCTCGGGCAAGAGCTTTTCTGCGGCGCTGGTGCTGCGCGACGGACGCGCAGTGTTCGATTTTGCCGCCGCCGACGCGCCATCTGCCAGTCCGACACCGTCGCCGCAGCCCGACTACGGTACCTGCCCACTGTGCGGTAAGCCGCTCATTCGCGGCAGGACGGCCTACGGCTGCTCGGGCTGGCGCGAGGGCTGCCCTTATCGTCGGCCATTTGAGGAATAGATATTAATTAATATATAATGAAAGGGAATTAAAATGAAAAAAACAACGCTTAAAAAGTATGCGCATCTGATCGCTCGGGTCGGTGCAAACGTCCAGAAGGGTCAGCCGGTTATACTTTATTCCAATGTCGAGCATTATGAATTTGCTGCAATGGTGGCTGAGGAATGCTACCGCTGCGGCGCAAAATATGTGCGCATGGAGTGGTCGTATCAGCCGCTGAGCCGACTGGCGTACCGCCACCAGAGCCTCAAAACGCTGTCTACCGTGCACAAGTGGGAGGAGGAAAAGCTCAAGCTAATGACAGAGGAGCTGCCTTGCCGTGTCGTGCTCATTGGCGAGGATCCCGACGGCCTGCGCGGCATAAACCTTGAAAAGATGCAGAAGGCGCACGTAGCTACCTACAAGGTCATTAAGCCCTACCGTGACGCGATAGAATCCAAGCATCAGTGGACGATAGCGGCGGTCCCGTCGGTGGCGTGGGCTAAAAAGGTGTTCCCCGAGCTCAAAAAGAACCAGGCCGTCGAGCGGCTGTGGCGGGCGATACTTGATGCTGTGCGTGTTACCGATGACCCCGCAAACGACCCTGTTGCCGAGTGGGAGCGTCACAACGCCAATTTCAGCAAGAGATGTCAGTGGCTCAACGCGCAGAAGTTTGACTATCTCACCTACAAGAGCTCCAACGGCACCGATTTCCGCGCCGACCTCATCCCCGAGGGGCACTGGTGCGGCGGCGGTGAGGTGACCAAGCAGGGCATCTACTTCAATCCCAACCTCCCGACTGAGGAGATATTCACCAGCCCCATGAAGGGCAGGGCAGAGGGTAAGCTGGTCTCGACCAAGCCGCTGTCCTACAATGGCCAGCTGATCGAGAATTTCTGGATCCGCTTTGAGAACGGCCGCGCCGTCGAGTGGGACGCTGAGAGCGGGCGCGAGGTGCTGGGCAAGATGCTGACCATGGACGAGGGCGCCGCCATGCTTGGCGAGCTGGCGCTCATCCCCTGCAACAGTCCCATCAACAACAGCGGAATTCTTTTCTATGAGACGCTGTTTGACGAGAACGCCAGCTGCCATGTGGCCGTCGGCTGCGGCTTTAATGACTGCATCGACGGATACCTCGACAAGACCAACGAGGAATGTCAGGCGCTGGGCATAAATGACAGCATCATTCATGTGGATTTTATGGTCGGTGCGCCGGATATGTGCATCACCGGCTACAAGGACGGCCGTGCAGTGCCGATATTTGTCAACGGCGAGTGGGCTGAGCAATAAAAAAGTGCCGTACCGCGGGTAGATCCGTGGTACGGCGTTTTTTAATGTTTTATTTGTGCTTCAGTGCCTCTATCGCGCGCCGCAGGCGCTCAAGACCGTCAAGCAGTGTGGCGCGGGGGCAGGCGATATTCATGCGCAGAAAGGTGCGCCCCGATTCGCCGTATTGCCGTCCGCTTGAGAGGAACAGCCCCGTCTCGCGGCGTATGAATTCGGCCAGTTCGGCCGAATCCTGTGTTACTGCGGCGCAATCCAGCCACAAAAGGTAGGTCGCCTCGGACGGAACGAGGTGCAGCGCGGGGATATGCTCGCGCAAATAGGCCGCGACAGTTTCACGGTTGCCTTGAATGTAGACGCGCAGCTCGTCCAGCCAGTCGCCGCCCTGCTCGAAGGCTGCAACGGCGGCTTCAATGGCGAAAACATTGGGCTCGGCCACCTCGTCGGTGTTCAGCCCGCGCCAAACGCGGTGGCGCAGATACGGGTCGGGCACCGAGACCGCGGCAGTTTGCAGCCCGGCAATGTTGAAGGTCTTGGTTGGTGCCAGGCAGCTGATGCTGATGCGGCGACATTGCTCCGAGACCGACGCAAAGGGGACATATTCGCGTCCGGGAGCTGTCAGGTCGCAGTGTATCTCGTCCGAAATGACGGTGACATGGTGCTTGGCGCACAGCCCGCCGATGCGGCTGAGCGTGTCGCGATCCCAAATGCGGCCGATAGGATTGTGAGGATTGCAGAGTATCATGAGCGTGGTCTGCGGGTTGGCAAGACAGCGCTCGAGGTCGTCAAAATCAATGTGATATTCGCCGACCTCGTACACCAGCGGCGACTCAAGCACACGGCAGCCGTTGTTGATTATGGAATTGAAGAAAATGTTGTAGACCGGCGTCTGTATGACGACATTTTCATTTGGCGTTGTCAGCTTGCGGACTATGCTGGATATTGCCGGCACGACGCCGGTGCAGAACATCAGCCAGTCGCGCTCGAGCTCGAGCCCGTGGCGGCGGCTCCACCAGCCGCGATACGCTTCATACCATGCGTCGGTCACATCGGCGTAGCCGAATATGCCGTGGCTGACACGCGCCTCGAGCGCGCGACGTATCTCGGGAGCGACGGCAAAGTCCATGTCGGCCACCCACATTGGCAGCTCGCCCGGTGCCGTTTCGTCCCATTTGACGGAATTCGTCCCGCGGCGGTCTATGACGGTGTCAAAATCGTATTTCATGCGGCCTCCTTAGTGCGCGACGGCGGTGTCGCGGCAGATGATGCGTGTTTTTTCGGGGTCGATGCGATCCGGCTCGAGAATGAGCTCGCCGATGGCGTCGGCGCGGATGGTGCCGGAGGAGGGGTTGAGAACGCTGTCGATGCGGCTGCATATGTCGGCGTCGACGCTCGAATATTCAAAGGCCAGTGTTGTGCCGAGCAGCTTACAGTTCTTCATGGTCAGCCGGTCTATGTAGCACATGCCCTGAAGGCTTTCGATAGTGCAGTTTATAAGCGTCAGCTCCTGCGCGTTCCAGCCGAGGTATTCGCCCGAGATGAAGGAATCGTAAACGGTGACGCGGCGGCTGTTCCAAAAGGCGTCCTTGGAGAGCAGGCGGGAGTTGTGGATCTCCACGTCCTCGACGCCGTCAAATGAGTAATTGCCGTAAAGCGTCAGGCCGTCGATGCGCATGCCTCGGCTGTTCATGGCGAAGTAATCGCCGCGGGCGGTGACGTCCGAAATACTGACGTCGTCGCAGCTCCACAGCGTCTCGGCTGCGTTGGAGAAGGAGACGTGCTCGAGGTTCAGCCCGTGGCAGCGTCTGAAGTTTTTTGGCGCCTCGATGGCGCAGTCGCGGACGCTTATGCGGTCGGTGTACCACACGCCGGCGCGTGCCATCTCAAACCATGTGCAGTCGTCCACTGCGACGTCGTGACAGTACCAGAGCGGGTACTTCCACTTGAACATGCTGCCGCGCAGCTCGAGTTCGGAGCTCTCCTTGAGCGGAGATTCACCGTCCTCAAATATGCAGTCTGTTATTTTAAGCCCGTGCGAGCCAAACAGCGCGCGCTCACCTGTGAGTCGCTGCTGTGATATCAGTTTTTTGTCCATTGATAATGCTCCTGTGCCTTGATCGGTGCGAGTGCCGCGCCGACTTATTGTGCTGCTTAAAGTTTAGCATAACGGAGCGTTTTTGTCAAGGTGCAAACGCCATTTGAAGTGGGAATATGGTTCGACGTGGCAGTTATTTGCAAGAATTTTTTGTGCAGTTATTGACAGTACGGAACAATTGATATATAATGTAATAAAATCAGATCACTATTGGAGGCAATTAATTATGAGCAGATTTGACGATATTCGGGCGGCGGCATCATCGCGCGCACTGCTGGCGGCTCACCGCGGTGTTTCGGGAGGAAATATCCCCTGTAACACAATGGCGGCGTTTGAGATAGCCCTGCGTCAGGGCGCGGACATAATGGAGCTGGACGTCCAGCGCTCGGTTGACGGGCAGCTGTTTGTTTTCCATGAGGGCAAGGAGGATCCGCACCTCAACGCCTATAAAAACTTTATACGCGACAATACCTCCGAGGCGATCCGCTACATGCGGTACGTTAATGTGGACAATGATGCCACGCAGTTTGGCGTCAGCACACTGGACGATGTGCTGGAATTTCTCAAGGATAAGTGCTACATAAATCTCGATCACTGCTGGAATTTCTTTCCCGAGGCCGTTGCCTGTGTCCGCCGTCACAAAATGGAGGAGCAGATCATACTCAAAAGCGGTCCCAAAAAGCAGTTTTTTGAAGCCATCGCCGAGTGCGCACCTGACATTATATACATGCCCATCGTCAACACGCGTGACGAGTGCTTTGACCTGTTGAATTCCATGGATATCAATTTTGCAGGAAGTGAGGTCGTCTTCAGCTCGATGGATAGCGAACTGGCGAGCGAGGCGTACATCGAAAAGATGCACAAGGCCGGCAAGGTGCTGTGGGCAAACGCGATAATCTATCGTTATACCGTTCAGCTGGCTGCCGGCATGAGCGATGACACCTCACTGACCGGCGATCCCGCAGATGGTTGGGGCAAGCTGGCCGATATGGGCTATGATATCATCCAGACCGACTGGATGGGCATGTGCCGCGAGTACCTGTTTAACACCGGTAAGATCTACAACAAATAATCCTTGTACAGGGAGGCGCCAGATGGGGCTGTTCTACCGCAGACCGGCGGCCGGAGCGTTTGCCGCCTTCATATTTGCGTCGCTTATCGGATTTTTTATCAGCGATGTCGCAAAGCTTGCGGCGGTGACAATAGCAGTCATCGCCGCTGGTTGTGCGGCATTTTTTGCTATTTATAGCGGCCGGCGCGGAGTGGCGCTTATGATGGCCGCGCTGGCTGTGGCGGTGTCGCTGGGCATGGCTGAGCAGTGGGTGTACTTTGATCTTCACTATGCGAACTATTCAAGGTACACCGGCGAAGTAATTACAATTAACGCCAATGTCATATCACGGGACTATATAAACTCCTATTCGTCCGGATATTTTATTCGTATTAGTGATATTAACGGAGAGCCGTGTCACGTCAAGGCATCGTTAAACTGCGAATATCTCAGCGATCTTCAGCCCGGCTACAGCTTTCAAATGACTGCCGAGGTGCTGCCGCCGTATGAGAATGCAGGCGAGGGCTTATGGCGCTTTGGCGAGCTGTCGGATGGGGTCCTGCTTAAGCTAAGCTCGGCGAGCGAGGAGGATTATGCTATCACCGGCGAGGACGTCTTTGATTGGGAGTACCGTCTTAACACTGTCAATCGCAGCTTAGGTGCGCTTTTGCGTCGCATGATCCCAGGGCAGCAGGGTGAGCTGACCGTCGCGCTGCTGCTTGGCGACCGCGAGGGGCTGGATGCCTCGGTTACCCGCGATTTCAGCCGCAGCGGGGTCTCGCATCTGCTGGCACTCAGCGGGCTTCACTTTTCAATAATAATCGGACTTGCGGGATTGCTGCTCAAGCGATTGAGGGTGCCGCGTGCGGCAAGGTGTGTTCTCCTGTTGGTGACTATACTCGGCTATTTGGCGCTGGTCGGCTTTGGTCTTTCCGCCTGCCGCGCGGCCATCATGCTGGCGGCGGTGTATATCTCCTTTTTCTTCTCAGCGCGAACGGACAGCGTGACCTCTCTGTTTGGAGCGGCGGCGTTGATCATTCTCATATCGCCGCCAAGCGTGCTGGATATCGGCTTTTGGCTGTCAGTGCTGGCGACTCTCGGTATTATTCTGGGGCTTCCGCTGCTTGATGAGCTCAAGAATCTGCTGCTTTCGCGCATACATTCACGTCGCACGCGGCATTTGCTTGTTCGGATGCTCGAGCCTGTGACCAGCTATCTTTTGGTGCCTATTGTCGGCACAGTGGCAGCCAATGTGGCAACATGCCTTGTTGTATGGTTGGCTTTTGGCGAAATATCAGTCTATTCGATGATCACAAATGTGATATTATCTCCTTTGGTTAGCGTGGTTTTATTGATCGGTGTGGCGATATTGGCATTTTCATGGTTCCCATGGCTGGCGGGGCTGCTCGCCACACTTGGCAGCACAGTCGCTGGATGGATGCTGTCGATCAGTGCGCATTTTGGCCGCAAGCCCGGCGGTGTGGTATCGCTGCGGTACGATTTTGCAGGTGTGATAATACTGATTCTGACGCTGACGGTGATCATGCTGGCGGTGATACGTCTGCGGCACAAATGGTTGATGGTAATACCGGCACCGTTGACTATCGTCGCATTTGTTATAGCGCTGACGTGCTTTAACTCGGCACATGCCGGTGAGCTCGAGGTAACGTATCTGCGCGATAAAAGCAATGAAACGCTGGTGGCTGTCAGCGAGGGAAGCGCGGTGATAGTTGACCTGAGTGATGGCAGCTACAGCAGCCTTTATCGAGGCATGCGGAGGGCAGAGAAGGACTATGCAGTCGACGTCTCCGCGCTCATTTTGACACATTATCATCAGCGCCACATATCTACTGTAGACCGCTTTTGCCGTACAGAGCTGGTCGAGCGCATTCTTTTGCCGTTTCCTCAAAATGACAAGGAATATTACATCATGTGGAGCATAGTCCACGACGCCGAGGAAAACGGCTGCCGTGTTGATGTTTATCGCGCCGGCGAGGCCGCTGCGTTGACTGATAGCCTCAGTATGATCGTCTTCCGCAGTTACATAAAGCGCTCGACGCACCCGACGCTCGCGCTCGGGCTGTGCCTCGGCGACGAGGTCTTGACGTATGTCGGCACATCGGTGCACGAAAGTGGAGCTTTTGAGTTGGTATCCGGGCTTGTGTCGGACAGCACTGAGGTGATTTTTGGAGCACATGGACCCGTGCTCAAGAGTCGCTTTTCCTACTCGCTGAGCCAGCAATTGCGAAGTGTGTGTTTTTCCACGCCTGAGGTGATATCATATTATGACCGCGAGGCGATAGCACTGCCGGACAATGCGATAGGTCTGGTGACCTCATTTCACGTAAGGATGGGAGAGGATTTGTTTCAATCCCTTGACAAAATCGGCGCGGACGTGTATAATAGCAGGTAATAATTTTATATCGTTCGTTATATTTTAAGTTTAACTGAGCCAATCATGGCTCCCGGAGAGAAGAATTGTATGAAAAAAGGGCATATAAACACGGCTAATATAATTACAACATTGCGTATAGTCGGAACGCTGGTGCTGCTGTTCTTGCGACCGCTGACGGTTGAATTTATTATTGTTTATTCTCTGACCGGCGTTACCGATGTGCTGGATGGCCTTGTCGCACGAATGACGCACACTGTCAGCGAGCTGGGCGCGCGGCTGGATTCGGTGGCGGATCTGGCGTTTTACACCGTTATGCTGATAAAGATATTCCCTGAGCTGTGGGCGGTTTTGCCAATCTGGGTGTGGGTGCTGGTGGGCGCGACGCTGGTCGTGCGGAGCTTTGCCTACATTGTGGCGGCGGTCAAATATCACTGCTTTGCCTCGCAGCATACATATTTGAACAAGCTGACGGGTGCTGCGGTCTTTTTGGCGCCATATGTGCTGGCGTTTACGCCGTACATAGTCGGATATTGCTGGGGCGTGGCTGCGGTGGCGATGCTCGCCTCGCTTGAGGAGCTTGTGATACACCTCATCAGCCCGGAGTACGATGTGAGGGTCAAGACTCTGCTTATGTGTCGGCGAGGTTGACGCGATGCATACTTCTGCACTTTTTGCGGGCAGAGAACGCAAATGAGAATTGCCGAGGGCAAACGCCCCCGGCAATTTTTTGTTCAATTCTCATTTGCGGCATGATAAACGCCGGTCGGGACGTACTAAGCAGAAGTGGGGGCTCCGGGCGGTTGCCTCAATGGAGCTGAAGTATGCAATACTTTACTTACTCCAAATAAATAGCTCTCAGACGGCTGATGTCGCCGTCAGATAAGCCGAGTCCATCGTGCAGAAAGCCGGCAGTGCCGCCAAAACGGGCGTCCATTTCGTCAAATACCGCCTGGAGATACTCGCGACGCGAGATCAGTAGGTTGTTCAGCGATGAGGCCGTGTGCAGGCTGAAGGCTGCAATGGTGACGCCAAGATAGATCAGCTTGTTCTTGATGAGACTGCTGCGGTTTGTCGCCATGTAATCCTTCATGATGTCCTCACGCGAAACGCCCAGCGCCAGCAGCACAGTCGCGCTGGCAACGCCGGTGCGATCCTTGCCCTGCGTGCAGTGCCACAGCGTGCTCTCGGGTGAGCCAAGCAGCAGCCGGATCATGCGGCGAAAGGCATCGAGCGGGATGTCTTCGG
Organism: uncultured Lachnospiraceae bacterium; assembly: GCA_964463325.1. GTDB lineage: Bacteria > Bacillota > Clostridia > Oscillospirales > CAG-272 > UMGS1002. Next base: position 18,238 of record CAYXBY010000007.1, read on the forward strand.
TTATCATCAGTCGGTAAATATCGGTCAAATGCTGCCGCGTTCCGCCGCGCTTGGCCATCAGACGGCGCAGCTCGCCCAGCCGATTATGACGGTTGATGGACGGATTTTGACTGTCATTCAGTGGCGTCAGCGGCAGGTAGTCTATCCCGCTGACACGGACATCCGGCCGCTCGGACATCTCGGATGGGCTGCGTAGATCGATGACCCGCCGCACTCCCAGCCACTCGCGCAGCCGCCCTGCGTCCTCGGGCGCAAGATTTGCCAGATGACCGCTACGGAACAGCAGCCCGTGACGTATATGCCGCCCGTCGGCTGTCGGTATGCCGCCGAGATCGCGTAAATTTTTTATACTTTTTATCTTTTTCATGCTGTACCTCGTGTATCGGCGCAAAACGCGCCAACCAATATTTTATCACATATTTGAGCTTTTGTCTACAGTAAATATATTATTCACAGTTTCTTCACACAAAAAACACGCCCGAATTATTGACAGCACGCCCCTTACAATGATATAATATTGTTAATTAATTAATACGTTATCACCGCCTGCGCGGCGGGGAGGGGAGGAAGTAATATTAAGAACAGTGTAAACACTGCCGGGATGCGAGCTGAGCTGTACGCCAAGTTCAAGGAGGCCGCGGTCTCGGCGCTACCCATCATTGTGATAGTGGCACTGCTGTGCCTCATCGTCACACCGCTGCCGACAGGGCAGCTGCTGGGCTTCCTTATCGGAGCGCTATTTATCATCGCCGGAACCGGCCTGTTCACCATGGGCGCGGATTCGTCCATGACCATAATCGGCAACCGCATAGGCTCAACGCTGACGAGATCCAAAAATCTTGCCCTGATACTGGGCGTCAGCTTTGCGCTGGGCGTGGCGGTGACGGTCGCTGAGCCCGATCTTCAGGTGCTGGCCGAGACCGTACCGCATATCGACAGCATGGTGCTGATACTGACCGTCGGCATCGGCGTTGGCTTCTTTCTCGCCGTCTGCATGCTGAGGATATTCTTCGGCATAAAGCTGAAATGGCTGCTGATCGGATTTTACGTGTTGGTCTTTGTGCTGGCCGCGCTGTCCGACCCCAACTACCTCTGCATAGCCTTTGACGCCGGCGGCGTAACGACCGGCCCCATGACGGTGCCCTTCATTCTGGCGCTCGGCGTCGGTGTTGCCAACATACGTAGCGACCACGATGCAGGCGCCGATAGCTTCGGCCTGGTAGCGCTGTGCTCCATCGGGCCGATACTGTTCGTGCTCATTCTCGGCTTCCTGTTTCCGAACGGCGACGGCGTGAGCTCGATCACCAGTGTTGACTGGAGCACGACGACCGATATCGGTCACGCCTTCTTCCGCGCGATCCCGACCTACATGCTCGAGATGGCCAAGGCGCTGCTGCCGATAGTTGTGATATTCCTTATATTCCAAGTGTTTTCGTTCAAACTGCATGCGCGCAGCTTCCTCAAGATATGCTCGGGCATACTGCTTACATATGTCGGGCTGGTGCTTTTCCTCACGGGCGTCAACGTCGGTTTTTCGTCGCTGGGCGCTGTGCTGGGGCAGGCCATGATGGACAGCTGGACGAAATATCTGCTCATCCCGATATCCATGTGTCTTGGTTGGTTCATCATATCGGCTGAGCCGGCGGTGTACGTGCTTGAAAAGCAGATCGAGAGCGTCAGCTCCGGCGCCATCTCGGGCAGAGCCATCAAGCTGAGTCTTTCGGTCGCTATCGCGCTGGCCATGGGACTTTCCATGCTGCGCGTGCTGACCGGCATTTCGATCATGTGGATACTTGTTCCCGGCTATGCGCTGGCGCTCATACTCACATTCTTTGTTCCGGATATATACACCGCCATCGCATTTGACTCGGGCGGAGTTGCCTCCGGCCCCATGACTGCGACCTTCATGCTGCAATTCATGATCGGTGCCTGCACGGCAAACGGCGGCAATGTGCTGACCGATGCCTTCGGTATCGTTGCAACGGTGGCCATGATGCCGCTTATCTCGATACAGATCCTCGGCTTTGTTTACGGACGCCGTCAGCGTCGCGAGGCGGTCGAGCAGGTCGCCGACGACGAGATCATCGAGCTGTGGGGGTAACGCAATGTCACAAAAAAACTACAGGGAGGCAGAGCTCAAGGTATGAATTATGTTATCTCAATAGTTGACCCCTACGTGCTCGATCAGCTGAGCGACATTTGCCGCCAGATGGAGTTGCCGTTGACGCTGGTGGTACACGGGCACGGAACGGCTACCAAAAGCATGCTCGAGCTGCTCGGCATCGTCGGCACCAAGGAGCGTCGCATCGTTATGACCATCGCAGACGACGAAAAGACACGGCAGCTGATCGATCAGGAGCGGCGTCAGCTCTTCATTGATGCGCCTGGCCACGGCATTATTGTGGCAGTACCTATCAAAAGTGTTGGAGGAGGGAAGACCTTGTCATATTTGAACGGCGGTCACAACGCAGGCACGCCGCCTGTGCTCAATTACGATTACGAGCTTATTCTGGCTATTGCCAATGAGGGACATACCGATGCAGTCATGGACGCGGCACGCGCCGCGGGCGCCCGCGGAGGCACGGTGCTGCATGGCAAGGGGACCGGCTCAAAGGATGCCGAAAAATTCTTCCGCGTGTCCATCGCGCAGGAGAAGGAGCTGATACTTATCGTCGCTAAAAGCAGCGAGAAAACGGCTATCATGAAGTCGATAGTGACCAACGCGGGTGTCAATACAGAGGCGGGCGCTGTGGTCGTGTCCATGCCCGTCAGCGAGGTCGCAGGCTTTGGCGTTCTGACAAAATCTGAGGATTAATTGGTTGTATTTGGGGCTCCGCCCCAAGCCCCGCCAAGGCTCCTTTTTGAGAAAAGGGGCCTTGGAACCCCGAAAAACTTAAACAAAATGGCTTATATAAGGCTCCTGCGGCTGCGGGAATACCTCATATAAGCCTTTTTTGAAGGTTTTTGCGGATTCTTAAGGTGCTTTTTTCAAAAAGTACCTTAAGCGGGGTTCGGGGCAGAGCCCCGAGAAGCTTTTTTGGGGTCGGGGTAGAGACCCGAGTGTCATTTATTCGTTATGCAGTCGGCGACGTAAATGCCCATGGCACCGGATTGCGACAGACCTCGGCAGATGCCGCTGCCGTCTCCGATTATGTAGACGTTGGGCACCAGCTCAAAGCGGTCATTCATAAAGACGGGGCGGATGGAGTAATATTTGCTCTCGCAGCCGTACAGCAGAGTGTCGTCGTTGGCAGTGCCGGGTGCGACCTTGTCAAGCGCGTACAGCGTTTCGATGATGTTGGTCAGCGTGCGGTGCGGCAGCACGAGCGAGATGTCGCCTGCGGTGGCTTTGAGCGTCGGGGTGACGCTGTTCTGACTCAGACGGTGGTCATTGGTGCGGCGTCCGCGGATGAGGTCGCCAAAGCGCTGAACGAGCACGTTGCCGTTGCCGATCATGTTGGCCAGACGCGAGATGTTTTCTGCGTACTGCGTGGGCTGGTCGAAGGGATCGGTGAAGTGTATGCTGGAGAGGATGGCAAAGTTGCAGTTATCGGTCTTTTTGTCGGGCTCGGCGAAGGCGTGACCGTTGGCAGTGATGATGCCGTGGTTGTTTTCGGCCGAGACTATGCCGCCCTTGTTGAAGCAGAACATTCGGCAGCGATCCTCAAAGGTCTTGGTCTTATAGAGTATCTTGGGCTCGTAGATCTTGTCCGAGAATTCGCGCCAGATGATATCCTTCATCTCGACGCGCACGCCGATGTCGATGTGGTTGGAGCGCATGCGCACGCCGTGCTGATTGCAAAAGCCCTCGACAAAGGCGGCGCCGCCGCGCCCTGTCGCGATAATGATACTGGCAGCGGTGGCCGTGTCGCCGCCGACCATGTGCAGCACATAGCTTCCGGCATCGCCCGTGACGGACTCACATTCGCAGCCCGCGAACATCTCGACGCCCATGTCGGCCAGCGCGTGGATCAGATTCTGCATGGTAAGGAAATTGTTGTCGGTGCCGAGGTGTTTGACGTTCATATCCAGCAGACGCAGGTTGTGCTGCAGGCATTTGAGCGCCAGCGCGGAATTCGAACGATAGATCTCGGGCACGCCGGAGGTGCAGTATTCGTTTAATATCTTGTCGACCTCCATTATGTAGAGGTTGGCGCGGTGGTCGCCGAGCTCCTCGCCGAGAGTGCCGCCGTAGGCCGTGCCGAGGTTGAACTTGCCGTCGGAAAACGCGCCGGCGCCCGCAAAGCCGGAGGTTATCGAGCAGATCTTGCAGTGCGCGCAGGTCTTCTCCTGGCCTGCGGGGCAATGACGGCGGTCAATGGTGGTTCCTCGTTCAAAAATGGCTATTTTCAGCGAGGGATCGTTTCGGTGGAGACGGTAGGCGGCCATCAGCCCTCCGATACCGCCTCCGATGATGGCAACATCGTATTTTTTCATTTTGTGTCCTTTGATTATCCGTCCTCAGCTGTGAATTGCATGTGGCATGCGGCTGAGTGACCGTGTGTACGCATTACAACCAAACATTATACCATATCAGCTGGCGCCGTGTCAATACATTATTGACAAATGGGCAAAAAGCTGCGCGAATTTTTTATTGTCTGCATTTTGATAAACTGCCGCGCCACATCACAAATGTGAATGTGGCGCGGCAAGTTGTCCAATTATGCGGCCTTTGTGACCATGCTGCACAGCTGAGACAGCAGCGCATCGTCAACAAGATAGCACAGCACTGAGTCGGGAAGACCGGCATAAACACTGCCATTGCCATCTGCATAGCCCAGCAGGAGAGAAAACTCCGAGTTGATCACTATATCAGTCGAGGCACCACTTTGCGAGTCTGTGACGGTTTTTGTCTCGGTATATGATATGGTGATGGTGGTGGGCTCTGAGAGACCAAAGCTTTGACGGTCGTCCTCCGAAAAGCCGACCGGCTTTGAAAATGCTATGCCTGACAGTATCTGTCCCAGCTGAGACGCCAGCGCCTGTGGAACCGCCTGCTCGGCCTCGCCTGCATGCGAGACATACCAGGCGTCCAGCGCTTCATCCGTATGACAGCTGTAAAGAATGTCCTCGGTTGGGGAGCTGATGTGTATGCTTGTGATGCTGTTTTCCTCAATTGTCGGAAGAGAATCATTTTTGATCATGTCCTTCGGCGAGAAGGTGAAATATTGTGGTATATCACCGGAGACGAGATATACAGTATTGGTATCCGCTGAGGAGAGAAAATAGTAGCGCCCTGTGAAGGCATTCAGATCACCAAAGCTGAATGTCTGTGTTCCGTATACGTTATCAGATACTGTCACCGACAGCCAAGGCGTCGAGAGGCCATATGTGGCGAGCTCGGCGTCTGTGACCTTGAGCTTTAGCTCTGCGGTCACATTTTGAAGAGCGGATGCCATACTGGCAAAATATGTGTTGTCTAAAGGCAGCTGCTTGTTGTCAAGCCAGCACCAGCGTGTTTCATCAAGGCTGAGTGAGAAGCTGTAGATCTCGCTTTCATGTTTGTATTTTAGAGCATACATAGAGTTGATGTCGATGCGCGCGGCGGTATAGCTGGTCTCGATCTGATCAGGGGTGGTCTCGGAGTCTGGCGGGTCTGGCTCGCGGTCATCTGTGATCAGCGTGATCAGCAGATAGGCTGCACCAAGCACCGCCAAAGCACCGAGTAGTATCAATAATTTGAATAATCGCTTCATAAGTTCAGGCTTCCTGACTATAATTATTTCCTTGCGGATTTAGCGCCTTTTGCGCCGTACCCATACAACGATACCTATGATCAGCACGATGCCGGGAATTATCACCGCAAACGTGACGCTCCAGACTCTGACCGAGGTTTCGGTGAGTCCGTCAAGTATGGGCTCTGAGATTGAAGGCCCTTTTACGGTTGCAAGCTCGGATTCATAGGTCTCATTCATCCAGAAAAGGGAATAGAAGAAGTAATAATAGTTGCCGTATGAGGCAGCGGCTGCGGTATCATCGGTGAAGGCGTCGGCGGAGGAATACCACACCAGCTGTGTGGTCTCGGTGCCGGCTGCGCATGAAGCCGCGACTCCGACCACCTGCTCACCGGGTTCTCCTTTGGTGTCATCCTTCATGGAATATGCCGAGCTCGACGTGGTCATGAGCGGCGTGACGGTCGCGCTGCCGGTGTCGTCGGCGATGCTGATGCCGTGCGATCTTGGCATGTATGCCGGGTAGCTGGCGGCATACTTGGTCGCGGAATGCTCGCTACTGACCTGCGGCTTGAGGTAATAGGCGTTGTCCTTATAGTATGATGTATTTCCCTCATAAATTATGCCGTCAATGGGGCTCAACCCATAGTCCGCCATGAGTGACATGAGGTTATCAAATGAGGTATTGTCGGGGGAGGTTATCAGCATGAGATTGCCGCCGGATGCGAGATATTCACGCAGCAGCGCGGTCTCGGAGGTGGCCAGATCGAATTTCGGCGCATTAATGACTATGCAGCCGGCGTCGGTCGGGACAGAGTCTGTGATGGTAAGCGTTTCATACGAGATGTTGTTGCTGGCGATAAAGCTCAGTAGGGTAGACGAAAAGCTCTGCTCGCCGTGTCCCTCGAGAATATAGACATGCGGTATGCTCTCGAGCGTGACATATTCTATGCCCTTGGTGATGACGTCATCGCCGTAGAAATACTGCTCGGTGGAGTAGCCGCTGCTTTCGGCGTAATAGAAGTAGGTGGAGTAGGCGTTATAAACGCTGTAGGGAACCTCGCCGAGACCGTAGCTTTGATCGAGCATGGAATTGTAATAGTAGAAAAGCTCAGTGGCGTCGATAAGCTGATAGCGGCGGGCGCTTTCGATGATAAAGCTGTAATTAGATGGTTGACTGTCGGCTTCGGTCAGATATTTGTCAAGCACGGTGGGATTCTTGACCGGATCGAGCAGCTTTAGCTTAAGATGCGGGGACATGGCGACGTACTTGCTGAGAAAGGTTTCAAGCGTGCTGTCTGTCTCGCTGTTTTGGCAGATCCAGTTGATGGTTATGTCCTCGTTAAGCTTGGATATATACTGCTGGGTGCTGTCTGAGATGGTGTAAAGTCCGTTTGCACTGGTGTCAAAGGCCGTAAGTGAGTCAGGCAGCAGCCCAACCAGCAGATTGATTACCACCACAACGGCCAAAACGATGGCTGCCATGGCTATGGTATAGGTGCCCATTTTTTCGGTCTTGCCGAACAACTGCTTTGATGCTCTTTGCTTTTTCATTGCGGCACCTCCTTATCTCCAACGACGTCTGTCCAGTGACTGAGTGCACAGGAACAGGAAATATGCCGTCACGGATACAAAAAACACTACCGTTTTAAGGTTGAAATTTCCGGAATTGAGATCATAAAATTGATCATACATTGAAAGCTGACTCAACAGCCTCGGCAGCAGACCTTCGAACAGCGCGCCCTTGATATAGTACACTGCGCAGGTGGGAATGACCATGATCGCAGCACCGATCACGCCGACGGTTGCGTTTTTAGTCAGGCGCCAGAGCAGGACGGCCAGCGCGGCCTCGATAATGATAAGGCCTATGAAGGACGCCATAGCGGTTGAGGGGATGAGCGCGATCAGCAGCGGCATGAACAGGAGCAGCAGCAGCGCGCCAACGCTGATGATAGCCGAGATCAGCGGGCTTTCGGTCAGCGATGAGATAAACATGCAGATAGCGGTCAGTGCAACGCCGAGCAGGAACAGCGCAAGTATTGCGCTATAGCTGGCGCCATAGTACATATGTCCGTAGGCACTGAGGATAATGGGGTAGAGCAGCATTATCACGATCGGGATAGCGAGGACCGCTACTATGGCGAAAAATTTGCCGAGTATTATTTCGCCGGTCTTGAGCGGCAGTGAAAACAGCAGCTTATCCGTGCGATTGGCGCGATCCTCAGAAAGCGAGCGCATGGTCATTATCGGGATAAAGACTACAAATGCGATGCCGGTGTATTGAATGGCGTATTGGAAGGATGAGTAACCTATCACAAGATTGAATATTGCCACACAGACGCCGGTGAACAGCAGCAGCACGGCGATGCATATCTCGCCTGTGACGTTTTTCATCAGTGACTTGAATTCGCGCTTGAATATTGCAGACATTATTCGTCCACCTCCTTGTCTTGCTGAGTGCTGTCAGGGTCTGTCGACTCGATATTTGGAGTGTCGTCAGAGGTGACGTCATCGACGGTGTCGTCCTCAAACGCAGCAGCCGGGTCTGCCTCGGCAGGCGTGTCGGTGAGCGCCAAGAATATGCTTTCAAGTGACGACGCCTCACGCTCCATTGCTATCATGGCGCAGCGCTTTTCGGCCATGGCGAAGAACAGCTCGTCGCGCAGGTCGCGGTCGCGCTCGACCTGAAGTCTGTAATTGTGGACATCCGCTTCAGACGACGGAAGCAGCTCGATGGCTTCGATGCCCTCAATGCTGTCCAGCACCTCGCGGATGGCGCCCTCGTCTCCGCGGACGGAGATGTGCAGGCTGTCAAGCGGGCTGACCTGGCTGTTGAGGGCCTCAAGTGTATCGTTGGCCACTATTTTGCCATGGCTGATAATAATGACGTGCTCGCACACCTCTGCCACCTCGGCCAGTATGTGGCTGCTGAGAATGACGGTCTTGGTCTCGCCCAGCATGCGTATGAGGTCGCGGATCTCAATTATCTGCTTAGGGTCGAGGCCGACAGTCGGCTCGTCGAGAATTATTATGTCCGGGTTGCCCAGCATGGCCTGCGCTATGCCGACTCTTTGACGATATCCCTTGGAAAGGTTGCGGATCAGCCGGTCGCGGACGTCCTCAAGCTCGGTCAGCTCCATGACCTCGCGCACCTGGCGGAAGGTCGCCTCGTATTCAACACCCTTGGCTTCAGCGACGAACATGAGGTATTCGTATGGCGTCATATCGGGGTAGAGCGGCGGTATTTCTGGCAAGTAGCCGATGCAGCGCTTGGCCTCCATCGGACGCTCAAAAATGTCGTAACCGTTGATCTTAACACTACCATCGGTTGCAGCCAGGCAGCCGGTGATCATGTTCATGGTGGTTGATTTCCCAGCACCGTTGGGGCCGAGCAGGCCATATATTTTGCCGGGCTCGATGTCAAAGCTGATGCCATCTACGGCGGTATTGTTGCCGTAGCGCTTGGTTAGATTTCTTACTTCTATCAACAGCGTGTCCTCCGTGCATGCAGTTATTTCACTACTCATTATACTATAAAATATCCGTGTGTCAAGCGTATGAAGCAAAATTGATGTTTTTGTGATAGCTAATGCCACTTTCGGTATAATTATTGATGGGCGGCGAGAGGTATATCAGGCAAAACGTAGAAACAATTGTTGAAAATGACGAAAATATGCGGCACAAGTTGAAAAACATAAAGAAATATAGTATAATAACTGTGTATATAAATTGTCTATAGTATAAAACGAATTGCGACAGCTTTTTTAAGGCCTTCGTGATATAATGCTTATGCAGTGACGCGCGCGGATTCCCGGCGGCTCTGTGGGATACACTAAATAAAACGAATGTGGAGGGAGGATCACGGTGGTACAGGAAATGGCACCGTATCTGTTCCATCAGGGAACAAATTACCGGGCATATGAATATCTCGGCGCTCATCGAGAGGGAGATGGCTATGTCTTTCGTGTGTGGGCGCCCGGGGCGACGGAGATATATGTCATAGGCTCCTTCAATGACTGGGGGATGTCGTTGCCCATGCGGCGTGTGACCGAGGGCGGCATTTGGCAGGCCGAGACCGACGCGGCGCATGAGGGCGATATGTACAAGTTTCGCATAGTTAGCCCCGGCGGCACGGTCGATAAGGCCGACCCTTACGCACGCCGCTGCGAGCTGCCGCCCGGCACGGCTTCGGTGCTGTGCGACATTTCGAGCTTTGAGTGGCACGATGCAGCCTGGCTGCGTCGCCGCAGCCGGACTATGAGCCGTGGTGAGTTTTATCGCCAACCGATCAATATCTACGAGCTGCACATTGGCTCCTGGCGGCACAGCGCCGAGGGGCTCAAGCTGAGCTACACCGAGCTTGCCGACGAGCTGGTGCCCTATGCCAAGCAGATGGGATATACGCATGTTGAGCTGCTGCCGGTCATGGAGCATCCTTATGAGCCGTCGTGGGGCTATCAGGTGTGCGGCTATTATGCGCCGAGTGCACGCTTTGGCTCGCCGCACGAGCTGATGACGCTGATAGACCGTCTGCACACGGCCGGCATCGGCGTGATACTGGACTGGGTACCGGCGCATTTTCCCAAGGATGCGCACGGATTATATGAATTTGACGGCGGGCCGCTGTACGAATATCAGGGGCGTGACCGTATGGAGCACGCCGGCTGGGGGACGCGCCGATTTGACGTCGGGAGGCAGGAGGTAGAGAGCTTTTTGGTCTCCAACGCTGAGTTTTGGACGAGCCTCTACCATGCCGACGGGCTGCGCGTAGACGCGGTGGCCTCTATGCTTTATCTTGATTATGACCGCCAACCGGGCGAGTGGGTGCCTAATATTTACGGTGACAACCGCTGTCTTGAAGCGATAGCGTTTTTCAAAAAGCTGAACAGCCATATGGCCGGTCAGCACCCGGATGTGCTCATGATAGCGGAGGAATCCAGCGCCTGGGCGCATATTACGGACGATCAGACCGAGGACGGTCTCGGCTTCTCGCTCAAATGGAACATGGGCTGGATGCACGACGCGCTCGACTATGTTGCCGAGGATGCGTTGTTCCGCAAATATCATCACAACAAGCTCACCTTCTCGCTGACATATGCCTTCAACGAAAAATACGTGCTTCCCATCTCGCATGACGAGGTGGTGCACGGCAAGCGGTCGCTGCTGGACAAAATGTCGGGTGATTACTGGCAAAAATTTGCCACGGCACGTTGCTTTGGTGTCTATATGATGACGCATCCCGGGAAAAAGCTGAGCTTTATGGGCAACGAGATAGGCCAGTTCCGTGAGTGGGACGATGCAGGCCAGATAGAGTGGTTTTTGCTGGATTATCCGTCGCATGCGGGATATCAGCTGTTTTGGGCGGAGCTCAACCACTTTTATCTCAGTCATCGCCCGCTGTGGTACGATGACGGTGGCTGGAGCGGCTTTGAATGGATAGAGCCGGACAACGCCGAGGAGAGCGTTTATTCATATCGTCGGCGCGGGGCGAACGAGGACGGCGAGCTGATAGTGGTGCTGAATTTCACGCCGGTCGTTCGCTATGAGCACAGGCTGGGCGTCGGAGAGGGAGAGTACGAGGAGCTGTTTAACAGCGACGACTGCCGATATGGCGGCAGCGGAGTGTCGAACGGACGGCTGTTGGCCGCCGAGGACGGCATATTGAGACTGACATTGCCTCCGCTGGGGGCGTTAATACTGCGTGCGCGTGGACGCACGGGAAAGGCGTAGAGTATGTTCAAGAAAAAAGAGTGCGTGGCCATGCTGTTGGCCGGTGGACAGGGAAGTAGGCTGTATGCCCTGACCAAGCATACCGCAAAGCCTGCGGTGCAGTTCGGCGGAAAGTACCGTATAATCGACTTCCCGCTTTCAAACTGTGTCAATTCCGGCATCGATACCGTCGGAGTGTTGACACAGTATCAGCCGCTTGTGCTCAACGACTATATGGGGAACGGTCTGCCGTGGGATCTCGACAGGACGTTTGGCGGCCTCAAGATCTTGCCGCCCTATCAGGGTAATGACGGCGCCGACTGGTATCGCGGCACGGCCAATGCCATCTATCAAAACCTTGAATTCATCGATATGTTTGACCCGGACTATGTGCTGGTGCTCTCTGGCGACCACATATACAAGATGGATTACTCCAAAATGCTGGACTATCACAAGCGCACCGGCGCATCCTGCACTATTGCGGTGCTTGAGGTGCCGCTTGAGGAAGCCAGCCGCTTTGGCATCATGACAACAGATGATGAGGGGCGTATAGTCAAATTTACGGAAAAGCCGGCTCACCCGGACAGCACAAAGGCGTCGATGGGTATATATATCTTCGATCGCCATACGCTGTACAAATATCTCGAGGCTGATGAGGCAGATCCTGCTTCCTCCAATGATTTCGGCAAAAATGTCATTCCGGCCATGCTGGCTGCGGGGGAGAGCATGTACGCATATGCCTTTGACGGCTATTGGAAGGACGTCGGCACCATCGGCAGCCTGTGGGAGGCCAATATGGATATGCTGGGCAACTCCCCGCTGCTGGATCTCGGCGACGACAGCTGGCGCATATATTCGCGCCACTATTGTCAGCCGCCGCAGTATATCGGCGGGCATGCAATAGTCGAGAATTCGGTCGTGACCGAGGGCTGCGAGATATACGGAACGGTCAAAAACTGTGTGCTGGGCGCCGGAGTGCGCATTATGCATGGCGCCTATGTGCGTGATACTGTCATCATGGATGGTGTGACGGTTGGCGAGGGCGCGACGGTGAATTATTCGATCATTGACGCGCAGTCCGTCATTGGTGCGGGCGCGCGTGTCGGTGCGCCGCGCAGCGACGGCACAGAGATAGCAGTTATCGGCGCCGGTGTGCACATTCCGTCAGGTGCCGAGGTGTTCCCGGGCGATATGATCTCGCAATGACAAAAGAGATGAATATGATTAACAGTCAGGAGGCAAATATATGACCGCGGCAGGCTTGATATTTTCCAATATACACGACTCGGGTATACCCGAGCTGACACGGCTGCGCACCATGGCCAGCGTGCCCTTTGGGTGCCGCTACAGGCTGGTGGATTTTGCGCTTTCAAATTTCGTTAATGCCGATATCAGTAAGGTCGGCATAATTGCACACAATAATTATCAGTCGCTGCTTGACCATATCGGCTCGGGCAAGGACTGGGATCTTTCGCGGCGTTCGGGTGGCATAAAGTTGCTGCCGCCGTTTATCACAGCTTATGAAAACGCAGCCTCGAGACGGCTGTATTCATCGCGGCTGGAGGCGCTGTGCGGAGTTATGAACTTCATCACGCGCTGCCGCGAGGACTATATCGTTATGTCCGACTGCGACGCAGTATATAACGTCGATCTGCGCGAGGTTATACGGGCGCATGCTGAGTCGGGGGCGGATCTTACCATTGTTACAGTGAATGTCGATCCCTCTCATGTCCGCCTGGACGACGACACACTGGTGATCGGCGCCAAGGACAACGGCCGCATAACCGAAATACTTGAATATACGGCGGCTATGGAGAGCGCCGAGATGCTTGAGATAAGCACGAATATCATGGTCGTCGGGCGTGAGTACCTCGTAGGGCTGATACATGACGCCATGGCGCACGGTTACACCAGCTTTTACCGTGACATTCTCATGCGCCGCCGTCGTCATGACAATTTCCGCACGTTTAGCTATTCCGGCTTCTACCGTATGATCAATTCAATGGCGTCCTACTTTGATGCCTCGATGAGCCTGCTCGATCCCGCAGCGCGTCAGCTGCTGTTTGGACTCTCGAGCCGCCCGGTGCTGACCAAGGTGCGCAACTCGCCACCGACGCGCTATGCGTCAGGCGCCAGCGTGACAAATTCACTCATAGCCGACGGCTGCGTGATTGAGGGAAGGGTAGAAAATTCGATACTGTTCCGTGATGTGCATGTGGGCGCCGGGACGGTCGTCAAAAACTGTATTTTGCTGCAAAACACTTACGTGGCGGATCACGCTGAGCTGAATTGTGTCGTATCTGACAAGGATGTGCTGATACATGAGGGACGCCGGCTGTCCGGTCACAGCTCGCTGCCGTTCTTTGTGGGAAAGGGAATGAGCGTATGACAAAGCTTTTGTTCGTTGGCGCGGAGGTAATGCCGTTTGCCGCCACGGGAGGCCTTGGCGACGTTATGGGCTCGCTGCCGGCCGCGCTGGCACGTCAGCCTGATAATGATGTGCGCGTGGTAATGCCGCTGTACTCCGCTATTGGCGAGAAGTGGCGCAGTCAAATGAAAACAGAGGCTGTTTTTGAGGTGCAGCTGTCCTGGCGACGCAAATATTGCGGCGTGCTGTCGCTCGTGCGCGACGGCGTGACCTATTATTTCATCGACAATGAGTATTATTTCAAGCGTGACACGCTTTACGGCTGCTACGACGACGCCGAGCGCTTCGCCTTTTTCTGCATGGCCGTTCCGGAGCTGATGCGCCAGGTCAATTTTTATCCGGACGTGCTGCATGCGAATGACTGGCAGTCGGCGCTGAGCATAGTTTATCTCAAAAATCTCTATGTCTGGCGCGCGGAATACAACCATGTGCGGACTGTCTTTACCATACACAACATTGAGTATCAGGGACAGTATGACTTCTCGATACTTGGCGACGTGTTCGGCCTGCCCGGCTCGACGCACGACCTTATGGATTGGGGCGGCTGCATAAACCTTATGAAGGCTGCTATAGTGGCGGCTGATCGTGTCACCACTGTCAGCCCGAGGTACGCGCAGGAGATATTGACCGATGGTCACGGCCTTGAGGCGGTGCTATGCCAGCAGTCAGGCAAGCTGACGGGTATACTCAACGGTATAGATTACGATTATTACGATCCGTCCCGCGATCCCGCGCTTAATATGAGCTACAGTGCCGACGATATCTCCGGCAAGACATCGGATAAGCTGGCGCTGGGTGAGGACATCTCGCTGCCGACTGACGCTAAAACGCCGACGCTTGCAATAATATCCAGACTTGCTTCGCATAAGGGGCTTGATTTAATGTGCGAAATAGCGTATAATGTTATAGATGAGTTGGATTGTCAGCTGATAGTGCTGGGCTGTGGAGAGGCCAAGTATGAGGACTTCTTCCGCCGCCTCGAGGCAGACCGCCCCGGGCGCGTTCGCGCACTGATACAGTATGACCGTGAGCTGTCGCGCCGTATTTACGCGGCGGCGGACGTGTTTATAATGCCGTCGCGCCGTGAGCCGTGCGGGCTTTCGCAGATGATAGCCTCGCGCTACGGTGCAATACCTGTCGTCCGCGAGACTGGCGGACTTTATGACTCCATCAAGGGCTATTGGGAGCAGGACGGACAGCAGCACGGCAACGGCTTTACCTTCGCAAACTACAGCTCCGCTGAGCTTTATGACCGCATCCGTGCGGCGCTCGAGCTGTGGCGCGATGAGGATCGGCGCGAGCGATTTGTTCGCAGCATTATGAAGGTCAACTTCTCATGGAGTGCGTCCGCTATCAGCTATTTACAGCTCTATCGCGAGGTCATCGCGGAAAACTAATTCAGCATAAGCTATTTTTCAAAAGGAATGTCGTAAAATGAAGCAAAACAAAAATGAAGGTCTCAAGCGCACAAGCGAGAGCATCCGTGCTGAGATAGAGGCACGGCTGCTGCGCCATTTCGGCACTGAGCCGTCAGAGGCAACGCATGAGCAGCTTTACAAGGCGGTGGCACTCACCGTCAAGGATCTGCTGACCGAGAAGCGCGGTGAGTACACCAAGCAGGTCAACGCCCATGGCGCACGCCGCGTCTATTATATGAGCATTGAGTTTTTGCTCGGACGGTCACTCAAGACCAGCCTGTGCAACCTCGGACTGGATCGCGAATATGCCCGCGCACTGAGCGAGATGGGCGTTTCTCTCGACGAACTGTACGAATGTGAGCCGGACGCAGGCCTTGGAAACGGTGGTCTCGGGCGGCTGGCGGCCTGCTTTCTCGATTCGCTGTCCTCGCTGGATTATCCGGCGACCGGCTTTTCGATATGCTATGAATACGGCCTCTTCAAACAAAAGATCATTGACGGCATTCAGGTCGAGTTGCCGGATGTGTGGCTGCCGGGCGGTGAGGTGTGGTTGATACCGCGCACCGACCGCATCTTCCATGTGCGCTTTGGCGGGCATGTCAAGGAGAGCTGGCAGTCCGGGCACCTCGAGATAAGCTATGAGGACTGTGATGAGGTTGAGGCAGTGCCTTATGATATGATGATATCCGGCGCCGACTGCGACGCGGTATCACAGCTGCGGCTGTGGCGCGCGCGGGATATTCAGAATTTCAATATGGGATTGTTTACGCAGGGGCAGTATGTCCGTGCGCTGGAGGAGAGCAATCGTGCGGATATCATATCCAAGGTGCTCTATCCGTCGGATGAGCATACCGAGGGCAAGCTGTTGCGCCTGACGCAGCAATATTTCCTTGTTTCAGCGTCGATACAGAGCATTATCCGCGACCATATCGCGGTCTATCGTACGCTGGACAATCTGCCGGACAAGGTCGCTATCCACATCAACGACACTCATCCCGCACTATGTATTCCCGAGCTCATGCGCATACTCATCGACGATTACCGCTTCGCTTGGGATCGCGCCTGGAATTTTGTGACGCGTATCGTCTCGTATACAAACCACACTGTTATGCCTGAGGCGCTTGAATGCTGGGGCGAGGATGTCTTCAAGCTCAAGCTGCCGCGCATTTATATGATCGTCAAGGAGATAAACGAGCGCTTCTGCCGCGAGGCCTGGAATGTCTTCCCGGGCAACTGGGATCGCATATCCCGTATGAGCATCATCTGCGGCGGGCAGGTGAGAATGGCTAATCTGTCTGTCATCGGCTCACATTCGGTCAATGGCGTCTCCAAACTGCATTCGGATATTCTCAAGCAGACAACCTTCCTTGATCTTTACCGCATGTACCCAGAGCGCTTCACCAATGTCACCAACGGTATTGCGCATCGCCGCTGGCTGTGCTATTCCAACCCGCGGTTGTCGGGACTGCTTGACGAGTGCATTGGTACGGGATATCGCTCACATTCGCAGGAGCTGGCAAAGTTTACTGAGTTTGCGAATAACGATGACGTGCTCCGCCGTCTGGGCGAGATAAAGCGGCAGAACAAGGCCGAGCTTGCCACGGCGCTGACACGCCACACCGGGCAGAAGGTTGATCCTGATACGCTGTTCGACGTCCAGATAAAGCGACTGCACGAATATAAGCGTCAGCTGCTAAACGCGCTCAACATTATCGGCGTTTATCTCGATCTGCGCGACGATCCCGATATGGATATTGAGCCGCAGACATTCATCTTTGGCGCCAAGGCCGCACCCGGATATTATATGGCCAAGCAGATAATCAGACTGCTGTACTATTTGAGCCGTGACATAGAATCACATCACAAAATAAGAGAGAAGCTGCGTGTAGTCTTCCTCGAAGACTACAATGTGAGCATGGCGGAGATGCTTGTGCCCGCCGCAGAGGTCAGTGAGCAGATATCTCTTGCCGGCAAGGAGGCCAGCGGTACCGGCTGCATGAAGCTCATGATCAACGGTGCGCTGACGCTGGGTACACTGGACGGCGCCAATGTCGAGATGCAAGCGGCAGCAGGTGAAGAAAACATGTATATCTTCGGCCTCAACAGCCGCGAGGTAGACGAGCTGTGGCTGCGCGGCTACAACGCATCCGAGTACTACAGCTCAAATCCCAGACTCCAGCGCATAGTGAACAGCCTTGACGTCGGCTTTGCGGGTGAATCCTTCTCGGAGATCGCGGCCTATCTCATTGCGGGGCATGGCATTGCCGACCCGTATATGTGCCTTGCCGACTTTGAGTCCTATCGCCTGACGCGCGAGCGTATGCTGAAGGATTATGCGGATAAACAAAAATGGAACCGTATGTCGCTGTACAACATTGCCGCAGCCGGGCAGTTCTCTGCAGATCGCAGCATAGAGGAGTACGCACAGCGCATTTGGGGACTGGAAAAGGTCAAAAAGGGCTGATATGCTTCCAAAATTAACAGAGCAGCTGGGGGCGGGCGTCGTCCCCAGCCTGCGAAAGATGCTTTACGCTCCGGGGGCCGATGTGGCAGAGGATGCCTCGACTCTCGGAGCATTTCCAATGACGCACCGACTTGAGCTCTGTCTTTGCGTCCCTGCACGGCTGGGCATAACCCGGGCGATGCTGCGGCTGTGCCGCGACGGCGAGGCGATGCGTGAGCTGCCGCTTGATATTTTCGACAGTCAGCTGGGCGAGGATCGCTATATCCTGCCGCTCGAGCTGCGCGAGCTGTGCGGCGGGGCGACATCGGGACTGTTTTATTACGATATCGTGCTGCGGCGCGGGCAAGAGACGCTTTATTCGGACACCGTCAACAATGTTGACTTAACGCTGTCCTGCGAGCCCGGCGGGCAGTTTATGCTGCTGGTCTATGACGCTGATTTTACAGTGCCGCGGTGGCTGGGCAGCGAAATAATATATCACATTTTCGCAGATAGGTTTGCTAAAGCCGGAGACAATTTAGTGATTCGTGATGACGCTGTCTTCAACCCCGATTGGGATGGCGGTGTGCCGTCCTATGCCGAGAGGCCGGGCGGAGAGATTGCAAATAACGACTTTTTCGGCGGCTCGCTTGACGGCGTCGTGCAGCAGCTGGACTACCTGGCCTCGCTTGGCGTGGGCACGTTGTACCTCAGCCCCATATTTGACGCATATTCCAACCACCGCTATGATACCGGCGACTATGAGAAGGTGGACTCGCTGGTCGGCGGAGATCCCGCGCTTGATCGCCTGCTTGAGGCGGCGGCAGAGCGAGGAATGAGGGTGATACTTGATGGCGTTTTCAATCATACCGGCGATGACAGTCGATATTTTAACCGCCGCGGGCGTTATCCGGAACTGGGAGCTTATCAGTCGCCCCAATCGCCGTATTTTAAGTGGTACAGCTTCCGCGAGTATCCCGACAGCTACGAATGTTGGTGGAACATACGCATATTGCCGCGTCTTCAGCACGAAAATGCCGATTGCCGCCATTATTTCACGGCGGACGACGGCATCGGAGCGCGGTATATACGCCGCGGTGTGTCCGGCTGGCGGCTGGACGTGGCGGATGAGCTCAGCGATGAGTTTTTGGACGAATTCCGCGACAGTGTCAAGCGCGCATCGGGCGGTGAGGCCATAATTATTGGCGAGGTGTGGGAAAACGCAGCTGATAAGCAGTCATACGGCAAGCGCCGCCGTTATTTGCAGGGACACCAGTTGGATAGCGTGATGAATTATCCGCTTCGCAACGCCATAATCGGCTTTGTGTTATACGGTGACGGTCGGCTGCTATACAACACTCTGACCGCCATATATGCCTCCTACCCGCCCCAGGTGTCGCACAGCCTCATGAATCTGCTGGGGACACACGACACCGAGCGCATTTTGACCGCGTTGGCTGACGCCGGAACGGACATGATGTCAAACGGTGAGCTCGCGTCGTTCAGATTGTCAGAGTCGGCACGCAAGTTGGCACGCAAACGGCTGATCGTGGCCTCGACGCTGCAATATACCGTTTACGGGACGCCGTCGCTGTATTATGGTGATGAGGTCGGCATGGAGGGCGGGAGAGACCCATTCTGCCGTATGCCGTTTCCATGGGGACGTGAGGATGCCGAGCTGCTTGAGCATTACCGTGCGCTGGGGAGAGTTCGCCGAGAGCCTGTCTACAGTTGGGGAGATTTCCGGGTGCTTGAGTACGGAGATGGTTATTTTGCTTTTGAGCGCACGCGCGACGGTGAGCGGATTATTACGGCAGCGAATGTGTCCGACAAGCGATTCAATTTTAGTTTCGGATCACATAACTATATAGACTTGCTATCAGATGACAATTATTTTGAAAATGTGACGTTGAATCCACTGCAAGTGGTCGTTCTCAAGGAGATAAAAAATGCTAAAAAAGGTGTTTTCGTTTTGGACTAAGCCCAAGGATCCCAACAGCCCACGCTATCGCTATGAAATGGCCAAGCGCATCTGCGGACACCACATAAAATATGTGACCGAGCGCCACGGCGATGATCCTGAGGTGGTCATTGGCAAGGACGGTGCGTTGAATATCCGCGACGATGAGTTGCTGGTTTTTGCCTCGGCGGACATACTTATGCGTTGCAAAATAGTCGATATGCAGGCGTGGGAGCTGCTGAGTCATGATGGCGTGGTCATTACGGCGCCGGACCTTGAGCACGGCGGCGTCGAGCGCACGATAATTGTGCACTATGTTTATTATCGCTGAACTTCCGATAATTTCACAAGTTTGCGCCACAATATGGTTGACAATCGACAATAATCGTTGTATAATATGGTAAAGTGCGCGTGTGACCGGAGCCGGTTTACGCTGCATCTGTTTGAGCTACTTGACGGAGGGAAAATGACTGTTTGTTTGAATGAATCAACCAAAAAGGAGAATGTGATAGCTGTTTTTGAGGCAGTAGCGGATCATGGCTGCTGCACTCGGGCTGAGATAGCCGCAGCAACAGGACTGAGCACCGTTACTGTCGGTAAGGCGGCGGAATCGCTGTTGGATGCTGGAATATTTCTTTCACGATCGAATGCGCCCAAGGGCGTTGGCCGTAAAGCTGAACAACTGTGCTTGGATCAGCGTGGTGTGCTGGTGGTGTTCAATCTTGGCAGCTTTTGCTTTAGTGCCTGCTTTTTTAGCTTGTCCGGCGAGCTGCTGGATACATATGTATTTCACGAGATACCTGATTTTTGTTTTCGAGATAATCTAAAATATTTTTTGGGTCGAGCTAAGAACTATATGGTGGAACACGGCAAAGACAAGGTATATTTAGCAAATTGTCTTGTTGTGCCGGGGAGCTATGACGCGGAAAGTGATACGGTCGTGAGTACAAATGGCGGGTTTGTCGACCTTAAGGTGCGCGATTATATAAGCAGAGTCGCCTCGATCGATATCGACATGGTGATCGACAGCTCTGATGCCTCGCTACGGTGGTGTATCACTGAATCCGAGCCGGGCGAAAATGTGCTTGTAGTGACCGCCGATGGTGAGATAACAGCTCGCATTGGTCTGGCGGGTGTTGAGATCCCGCGCGGAGCAAATACTTTTGAGCTGATTGACAGTGAAATGCAGTATCAGGTCTCCGAGCTTGTTGCGTTTATGATCAGTACGATGAAAATAGACCGAGTGTTTATTCAGACCGAGAGTTGTCGCTGGATAAATTCGCGTCAGATTAATCTGCTGGTTGAAGATGTGCTGACGCGAAATGGGATGACTCCTAAGATTCTCGTCACCAACGATGACAGCTATGCTCCACGCGGTGCAATGCTGATATTGAGAAAGCATTATTTGCACAGTCTCATGCAATGAATGTGAGCCTCAAAGCGGGGCAGAGCAGGGGGAGATTTTCCGAGGAACTAAAAATAATTGAGCCCGGGGTATTGAATTATTGACGGTTATGTGCTATAATTAGTCAGTTTGAATCAGTCAATACTCCGGGCTGCGCCTCCTGCGTGAGCACGCATGAGGTAGCAGTGATGTTATATGTCCCGGTAGCTCAGTAGGATAGAGCGGTCGCCTCCTAAGCGACAGGCCGTTGGTTCGACTCCAATCCGGGATGCCAAAAACCCTTGCTGCAAGCCCCTTTTTGGGGCTTGCAGCGTTAATTTTTCTCTTTGCACCCGATGATAGTCCGTATATCGTCGGGTGCTTTTTTATGTGCTGCACGTTGAATATTTTGCTAACCCGACTCGAACGGTTTACACAAGTTTGCTAATAAAAATCAGCGATTTGCTAATTTGATTTTAGCGGCTGCTTGCGGGGGCTTGCGCGGCAATCAGCGCCGCCAGCGCACTTGCAAGCTCGGGTGATTTTTGAAGTTGCTCGACCATGCTTGCCAGATCAAGGGTCGCGGGTGCCGTTTCCTTCGGTTCTGCCGGAGGACGGACGTCTCTCAAATCGGGGTTGGAATAGAAGGCGGTCTCAAACTTCCCAGCATTGACCTTTCTATCTTCATCCAGGATATGAGCGTACACACTTGTAATCATGTCGATCTCCGCATGTCCCGTATCGCCCTGTGTGGCCTTCAGATCGCCGTGGTTGAGTTTCAACTTGTATGTAGTACTGGAATGACGGAGAGAATGAAAGACCACTCTGGGCAGCCCTGCTTCTTCACGGAGTTTTGCAAACTCCTTCAGGATGATACGATCCTCGCAAGGGCGTCCGTTCGGGAGAGCGACGACCAGGTTGTAGTCCTGATACTCGTCTCCCAGGAAGCTCCTGACTTCATCCTCTGCCTTCTTCCACTCGCACAGAATATAAGCGAGGGTTTTAGGCAGCCATACTTTACGGATACCTTTCCTATCCCAAAGAGAAAAAAGAGCATAAAAAAGACAGGTAGCGCAGCCCTCGGACGAACCGAGAAGCTACGCTCCCATTTTGTGTTTTATAAAATGTTGATTTTGACTTCTGTATGACCTCCTCAGGAGAAGCAAACCTTTGCAAAGGAAACATACAGCTTACATTCCCAAAAGCCGATACAGGCAATTATTTGACCGTTTTTGAACTCCTATTGTGAATTGTAAGCTTGGACTGTTTAACGCTGCTTATCCTTATGCGTTACAGCAAAACAGTATTTTGATGAGGTCGTACAAGGGACGCTTACCCTTGAGCGAGTGAACAAAGCCGATAGAATATACAAATGAAGCCGTATCCATCGTTGCTTTGGGGTTCCACACCTTTTTTTCGGCAATATCACCATACTCGCATTGCTCTGAGTCGGCAATGTATTTCAGGTGCTTATTAATTTCGGCGGTCTGTGGGTCGCCGCTGTGATTTTGAAGTGACACTACTGCAATGCGGGCATTGGGGCTTTGTGCGCGGATAGCGGTCACAAGTTCGCGATACTTATTGTCAAAGCCGTCGGGATCCTTGGCGAAGAAAGCCTTATCAGCGTCGCCAACGTGCAACAGCACGGTCTCGGGCGCGAGCGGGGAGACGGCTTCCTCATATATCTGAGCTGCGTCTGCGACCGAAATGCTGTCGAAGCTACGGTTGTAAATCTTCTGCTCTATAGCGAATGCCTGACGCAATTCACCGGTGGGAATGGTTTTGTCCTCGCCGCAGCCAAAAATCACGATGCCGTCCTGCTCGGCGAGTTCATTCAAAAGTTTGTATTGCTTAATCTCTGCTTCTCTCATTGTTATGCCTCCAGTCCTTGTGCGCGTTTTTTGTCAAGAGCGACATTTCTGAAATATACGGCCACATTCAGTGATACAATGGCCAAATTCAGTATGTATGCTATCAGAACGTAATTAATCTGGTTGGAAATGATCTTTGCGCCGATGCCTGCTACGTACCCCGTGATAATAAGCAGAATAAACGGCAGGCTTGTTCCCTTGGCTGTTCTCGCCTTATATGCTTTAATGACATTCAGCGGCCAGGAAAAGCCAAAGCATACGAGCATGACTGTTTCTAAAATAGATCCCATGATATATCTCCTTTGAGGCGTTTTGATTTCACCGCTATGATAGCATTGGTATTTGAAAAAAGCAATTATATGAACAAAATGAACGCAAATATCAATTTCTGCACGCTTTTTTTACTTTCGAAAGCATTTACGAAAGATAGATAATTGAATTATTCACGGTTTTGTGGTACAATGGAGTAGGCTATAATAATCGTTGCAGGGGATATATATTATGAAAAATAGAAAGCGGTCGGATGCGAAGGGCAATGTTTCGTTAAAGAGCATTCAGAATTTGTTTTTTCGCATTCAGCTTGTGCTGATAATTTCGCTGGCGCTAATACTTGGTATCACAGGAACCCTGATCAATCTTCAATTTGAAACCGAAAAAAGAGATCAAAACCTTAAAAACGTGGCTGAAACCATCGCCAATCTGCCCATGCTCAAGGGCAAGTGGAGCGAATTTGCCAATGGAGGGGACGGTTTTTCCGAATATCTCGATGCGCTAAAGGGTCCGCTTGAGGATATTGATGTAATATCGGTGGTAAGTCGTGATGGTATTCGCATTTACCATTCCAACCACGACCTTATCGGCACACGCTTTGACGGCAATATGCCGGATTTCACAAGCCACACTGAGGGATATTACGCGGTGGACGAGACCGGCCCCTCGGGCAGTCAACGCCGCGCATATGCTGCGGTGTACAACGACGACGGCGAATATGTCGGTGTGGTCATGGCTATCATGCTGATGAAAAACATCATGGCCGAGACAGCGCATATGCTTTTTACATTTCTGGTCATCACTATTGTAGCTATCCTTATTGAGCTTATTATTGCCGGGGAGCTGTCTGTCAAGGTGAAAAGCAGTCTGATGGGCTACGAGCCTGATGTTTTTGCAGCGATGTACAAAATGCGGGATAATATTCTTGAGACCCTGGCTGAGGGGATACTGGCGGTTGATTCGACCGGGGTGATACAGTTTGCCAATGATGCAGCGACACGCATGCTGTGTGAGGAGGCATCGGAGACGATTGTGGGGCGGCAAGTGGAGACTCTTGGAGATGCAGTGCTGTCTCGCGCGGTCAGCCGCGGCGGGGCGGAGCGGAATATCAGTCTGGCTAAGGCCGACATTATTCTCGATTGTGCACCTATCATGGAGGATGGTCATGCTGTCGGTACGATAGCAATTCTGCACAATCGCTCTGAGTATACGAGATTGATGGAGGAGCTTTCCGGAACGCGCTATCTGGTCGATTCGATGAGAGCCAATAATCACGACTTTACTAACAAGCTGCATGTCATTCTTGGCTTGATCCAGATGGAGATGTACGACGATGCCAGTGCTTATATTCAAAATATTACAATGGTTCAGCGCGAAAATGTCAGTAAGGTTATGAACGCTGTCAGCGAGCCGGCAGTGGCGGCACTGCTTATTGGCAAGATCGCAAGGGCCTCAGAGTTGAATGTGAATTTCGTTTTGCGCGAAGGCTGTTATTATTCAGCTGCGGATATGCACCTCCCCTCGGAAATGCTTATAACCGTGATCGGGAATTTGCTTGACAATGCCTTCGATGCGATGAATGGCAGCAACAATTATAAAGAGCAGAAGACGCTGATGTTTGGCATTTATTCGCGGCCCGGGGCCGTGCTGATCACTGTCGATGATACCGGGTGCGGCATTCGAGAAGATAATATAAACAGTATTTTTGATAATGGTTATTCCACCAAGGGCGAGGGCCGAGGAATGGGTTTGCACCAGGTGAAGGCAATGGTGGAGAATTTCGGAGGCAGTATTACGGTTGAGTCACAGGAAAATGTGGGAACATCCTTCTCAGTAAGCTTTTCAAAGGAGAAAAGAAATGTATAAGGTGCTGATTGTGGAAGACGACCCGATGGTCGCGATGATAAACGAGCAGTATATAAAAAGGAACAAAAGCTTTGAGCTTGTTGGAAGGTGCGCTGACGGCTACAGTGCACTTGATTTTCTCGCCAGTCATAAGGTGGATCTTATCGTTCTTGACGTTTACATGCCCAAAATGGACGGCTTTGAAACGCTTCGGATGATCCGAAATAAGCAGATAACCGTTGATGCCATCATGGTGACGGCGGCAAATGACAGGGAATCGCTCGAGAAGGCGCTGCATCTTGGTATTGTGGATTACCTCGTTAAGCCATTTACCTTCGATCGTTTTCAACTGGCTCTCGGCAAGTTTATCGCACAGAATAATGCCCTGAAGGACATTGATACATTGAACCAGACCAACATTGATCATATCATCGAAAACTCGCGGCAGAAAAATGACGCTCCGTTTCCCAAGGGTATTCAGGAGAAGACGCTGCTGCTGATAATGGAGTATCTAAAACTAAATCGCGGTGTGTGGTTTACGGGTGACGAAATTGCCGAGAGGGTTGGTCTTACCGGCGTAACGGTGCGACGGTATATGAATTATCTGGCAGCTTCAGGGCGGGTCAGTGGTGAGATGAATTACGAGACCGGCGGTCGCCCGTGCATGCGGTACAAAATAGGATGAAAGCTAAACGCGGCGCCACATGAAAACTCAATATAAAATCCCCTTTAGAGCATCACTCTAAAGGACAGTTTGGCAAGAATACGGTATATCTCGAAAGAGGCATGCCGTATTTTGCATTTGTGGACACAAATGCAGTGCTTGTCAGGAAAATTGACAAGCCCATAGATGAGTGTAAAAGGCCCCTTGTGTAAAAGGAGGTTTCTCCCCCCCCCACCAGAAGGTAATTTGATTAATTTCACTAAACATGTTTACAAACCATAAAAAATGTGATATAATAATAGCGCCAAACAAAACTTAATATTGAAGCATAAAAAAGAACTCTCTATTTTCATATGGGTGTGGGTCGTATACCCTTTTCTTGTTTGCTGCCATTTTTGAATTTGGTAAAAATGCAAATTTCGCTTTGGTGGTAACAAGGAGTTTTCTTTGTGCTTCTTAAGTTTTGTTTGGCGACAATTGGAGTTTGCGTTTT
Source organism: uncultured Lachnospiraceae bacterium (assembly GCA_964463325.1). Taxonomy (GTDB): domain Bacteria; phylum Bacillota; class Clostridia; order Oscillospirales; family CAG-272; genus UMGS1002. The sequence goes on from CAYXBY010000007.1 coordinate 44,395, forward strand.
TCGGTGCGCTGACTTCGGTTGGCGCACTTTTTGTTTCCACCGAAAGAATTTTATATATTTGAGGTGGACAATATGTCAAACAAAATCAAAATAATCAGTTTATTGTTGATTCTTTGCGCAAGTGTATTTATATTATGCGCTTGTGACAATGGTGATTCCCATACCCATCAATATGATGAGTGGGCAGAGATAAAATCTGCCACTTGTACCGAGGCTGGCAAAGAAGCAAGATGCTGCTCGTGCGGCGATATACAAACAAGAACAATATCGATTAAAGAGCACTCTTATGGGGATTGG
>CAYXBY010000008.1:0-36261 GCA_964463325.1 uncultured Lachnospiraceae bacterium
ACGCCAAACGAGCAGCATAGCCTTACCTCATCAGCCGCGCCTGAGCAGGAATTTGCACGGCTGTGGACGCTTAAAGAAAGTTATGTTAAATATCTTGGTACAGGCATCTCGAGCTGCCCGCTTAATAGCTTCGAGGTGTTCGGCTCGCCCCCGATGCTGCGGCGGGACGGCGTGGAGCTCAACACACCGCATTTTCAAGAATATATATTCGAAAGTTCGAAGAACGGTACCAACGCCACACATCTGGCAGCCGTCTGCTGTGATGAGCAGGCCTGTGGTGCAAGACTTTTACAGCTTGAGCCCTGATTTAGAGCTTTGGTGAGTCATCAATGAATCATAATTCGCAAAACAAGTCAAAAAGCGGCTGCTCGCACAAGGCGAGCAGCCGCTTTTGACGTGAATTATTTGCTTTTTTGCTCCAGCAGCGCCGCGCGACGGTCAATTTTGCCTTCCTTGACGTCGCCGGCCTTGATAAGCGATATCTTAGTCAGCATCGGGCCGACTATTTCGTATACCAGCACGCTGAAAAGTATGATATTGCGTATCAGGCTGCCGCAGCTGCCCAGCGTCGATGCAGTAACACACATTCCCAGTGCAACACCTGCCTGCGGAAATAGCGTAATGCCGAGATATTTCTTGACGCTGTCCTCCGTATGCACCAGCGAGCACGAGGCGTAAGCGCCAACATATTTTCCAAGGCAGCGCGACAAAATATACACCGCTCCAATACCGACAACTGCGATATCGGTGAACACATCCAGCTCCAGTTCAGCTCCACTGAGCACAAAGAACAGTGCCAGCAAAGGCGCCGTCCATTTATCCGAGCGCTCCATGAGATCCTCGGACAGCGGGCAGAGGTTGCAGAAGACCGAGCCCAGCATCATGCAGACCAGCAGCGACGAGAAACCAACATGCACCGAGCCGATATCAAAACTCAGCATGGACAGTCCCACTGTCACCAGCACAAAGCCGATTATAAGCGAGGTGCGGTTTCTGTTCGAGTGGAACAGCCGCTCAAGCAGCGTCAGCAGTGCGCCCAGCACCGCGCCCATGAGCAGCGAGCCGACTATCTCGATAAGCGGTTCGACCAGCATGGAAACCACGCTCACGCTACCGCCAGCGATTGCCTCGGCAATGCCAAACGACACTGCAAAAACGGCCAGGCCAACAGCATCATCAAGTGCGACAACGGGAAGAAGTATATCCGTCAGCTTGCCCTTGGCCTTGTACTGCCGAACCACCATCAGCGTAGCCGCAGGTGCCGTGGCCGCCGCAATGGCGCCCAGCGTGATGGCAGCCTCAACAGGCAGCTTGTCGCCAAGGAAGACGTGCATAAGCAGCAACGCCGCGTCGACGACCAGCGTGGTGACCAGCGCCTGTAGGATACCTACCACCGTCGCCTGCTTGCCGGTCTCGCGCAAATGCGAGAGACGGAACTCATTGCCGATGGCAAACGCAATAAAGCCGAGAGCAACGTCCGAAATAAAGCCCATACGCTCAATAGACTCGAGCGAGGTAAAGCCCAATCCCTCGATTCCAAGTTGACCGAGGCAGAATGGACCGATAAGCACGCCGGCAATAAGATAGGCTGTGACATCGGGAAGCTTGAACAGATTAGTCACCCGCGTGAACAGCAGGCCAAATATCAATGCCAGTGCTATGGCAAGAAAATCAGTCATGATAAAACGCCTTTCATTAAAACGACTTATGCCGTGATTCCTCACGGCACCCGATAAGTATACAACACAAGTCCCGAAAAGTCAAGACGCAAAAGCGCGATATTTTCGCATTTTATTCAGCTTATATTGGGGATTATCACCATGCGCGGTCAGTACAGCAGATACTTCCCTGCTCGGCGGCGGAAGTCCTCAAGCGTGGCGGGCGAGGTGCGCAGATATTCCTCGGGATCGGCATCACCAAGTATCCAGTCAGTGCCCCAGCGCAGACAAAGGCTGCTGTCGCGCTGAGTGTACTGCTCGTAGCCGCGCATGTGGCGCAGAATGCGCAAGGCCGCCGCCAGCGGGTCGTATAGCGACCTGTCTGTCACATGCAGCTCAATCCCCTCGCAGCACTCGCCCGCATGCTTGTTAAATTGCGGCGTAAAGCAGGTGCGACGATAAACGACTCCCTCGTGCGGCTGCGCGCACAGCTCGTCATACAGTCGCTTTGAATCCACAAACGGCGCTCCGATCATATCAAAGGGCCGTGTTGTGCCACGCCCCTCTGATATGTTGGTTGCCTCAAAAATGCAGGTTCCGAGGTAGTTGATAGCGGTGCTGACGCCGGGAATATTGGGCGAGGGATTGACCCACAGCTGGTCGGTCTCGTCCGCATAAAGCTCGCGCGACCAGCCCTCGCACCTGACCCCCTCCAGCTCGCAGCCGAGCGCGTATTCGCCATTAATATACTGCGCAAATTCGCCGATAGTCATACCATAGCGTGTCGGAATAGCATATTCGCCTATTGAGGAGCGATATTTATTCTCATCCAGCAGCGGCCCCATCACACGTCCCGACACCGGATTGGGACGATCCAGCACTATGACAGGCACACCCGCCACAGCACAGCGGCGCATGAGCCCAGTAAGATTGTAAAGATATGTATAAAAGCGTGCGCCCACGTCCTGGATGTCGTACAGCATAACATCGACCTTGCGCAAAGCCTCGTCGATGTGCTCACTTCCCTCCCCTTTGACGTTCATCACACGCGCGCCCGTCTCGGCGTCGCGCACATCGCCGCCCCAGCCGCCGTCCTGAAGATTGGTGCGTATGCCGTGCTCAGGCGACAGCAGCAGCTCAAGGTGATAGTCGCGCGCCAGCCGCTCATAGGTCGGCACGCCGTCGCGTCCGACGCCGGACGCATTTGTCAGCATGGCCAAACGTGCGCCGCGCAGTCGCGGTGCAACGGTATCGAGGCGGTCGGTGCCGCAATATATCTTTTTCATGATGACCTCTTTCAAATTATTCAATCTTGCCGCAAAAGCGGCCTCTCGACAACTACATTATAATTGCCAAGCGGCCGCGTGTCAATAGGCGGGACCAAAATTATATTAATTGGAGTCGTGCCATTTTTTAAAAAGGATCTCTCGACGTTTTTTACCGAAATGGGAATGAACCCGTTTTGCATCTGCGGCATGGACAAAGCATCCTTGTGCTGGTGCTGCATAGATTCATAATCCCTTTTCGTTGTGGGAATATGTTTCGTCCCGTCTTATTTCAAACCATCCCACACGGCAGACCGCATCGGCAAAGTCAGTATGGGTAATCCCCAACAGGGAATCCATTTCCGCGGCGGCATTTTTGTAGCGACCGGGTGAAAAGTGGGTTACTATGTAATCCGCCTCTTTGATTTTTCCGGCCGCCTGTCGGCAGAAGCTTCGCACCGGCGCAGCCGTAGAGAATACCCAAATTGTGGGGGGGACGGATAGTCACATGGCCATACTTTGACAGATCCGCTGTGATCGGTTCGATGGGCATCTCCCAACAGTGCATACCGTATCTGCCGCACCACCAGAAGCACGGTGTGCCTTCGGTTCGCTCGGTGGATTGTATCTCATAGACCTCCGCGCCCGTGCGGTTCGCTGTTTCATAAGCTCCCTTTTTTACATAGCCCCTCCGCGAAAAGCAGACCCCAGACGGTTCGGATTTGTGCCGATATCGGGGTAGTCAGCCTCGTTCATCGTGAACGCTTCATGCTTTCCGAACACCCACGCCGCATATCCCGTGATCGCCTGTACAAGGCCGAAAATGAAGTAGGCGGCAGCGTCCAGAATATCAGCCATTTCCGGGCGATATTGAATCTTGATTTCTTCATTTTTTCATTCTTTTTCTTTTATCCAGCTATCTAAAAACTTCATTTGTTCCGGCGTGTGGAACCAGTGCTCGCCGTTTTCCATAACGGTCAAGCTTGCATCGTGGCTATCTGCAAAAGCAGTGATTGTTTCTAAATCGGTCAAATTATCCTGCCCGCCGTAAAGGATAGCCGTCAACACCGTCCAGCAAATAGGATGTCGGCGCACATATGAGAGGTATTCCCACGACAGCGTTTCGCCAAAGGCGGTTTCAATCATGCCCTTTTGCCGCAGCTCGTCCTCGCTTACATTTGCCCAATTCATCATGTTGCCGATCAGCTTTTCCATATCCACAATGGGGGAAATGAAGTATGCCCTTGCGATTTTCTCCTGCGGCAAAGCGCACATGGAGAAATATGCGCCAATGCTGTTGGCAATCAGGAGCACACGGTCATATCCTTCCGCAAGCGCTTCAACCGCCTCCGAAAATTCCGTTTTTGCGTCCCACGGCGTTTCGGCACTGTAGTCAAAGCCAACTACATCGCAATGGGGGAAAAGGGGCTTATAATGCTCAGCTTCCTCAGCCGTGCCGCCTTTGCCATGCATATATAAAACTAAAGTTCTGTTTTGCATTTTTCAAATGTCACCTTTTGTTTCTTCACATTCATACCTTTAAAGTCCGCAGGTACCGTTTATGCTCCTCCGAAATACGATAGCTTTCTAAAGCCTTTTGGATTGTTTTATTGTGTGTCCACCGCTCAAGGCATTTCTCTTCCAAAAAAGGTAAGATCGCCTCATATTGTTTTGCAAGCGCCGTTGCAAAATACCATGCGATCATCATGTTTACATAGTATTCTTCGGAACGGAGCGCGGAAACCATCCTCGGATATTCAGGCTCAAAATCCTCATCCAAAAAATGCTGCATCAGCATGCCGGCCGCAAAGCGTACAGTGTAAGTTTCGGAAGATGAAATCCAGTTTTTTATCTGCTCCAATAGTTTATCCTTATGTTTTTTTAATATCTTCGGTGACATTTGGTCGCAGGTTGCCCAATTATCGACATAAGGGAGAAATTGATTTAAAGCATCAATGCAAATATCAAGATCCTTCATTTCGGAGATCAAAAACGCATGAAGCTGATTCTCTTCAAAATACTTATGAGGCAGATCGTTCAAAAAAACAGAATAATTATTTCCTTTGTAAAGTGTTTTTGCAAGCCCACGCAGAATCGGTGTCCTGACGCCGATGATGGTTTGTGCATCTATCGTCGGCAAAAGCTTGGCTTGAAAATCACGATATGTGATATCTTGATTTTCGAAAAGCTGCCGCTGTATCTCGCTTGTATCGTTTTGCAAATCGATCACCTTCTCTTGTAGACCACTATCTCGGGATCGGCGCAGTCCTGCCCGTATTCGCATATCAGCAGAAAATTTTCCCGCGCGATGACACCGAAGCAGGTCTTTCCGCTGTCATCAAATTGGCATTGGACCTGTGCGCCGAGGTACATTTCGTCGTCACACAGCAGCCTGACTGACTCGCCGCTCGGCAACGGGTATGCAAGATTGACAAATCGACCTACCAGCGGGTATAGCTCTGTCACCTCGTCCATGCCGGGCACGCCAAGTGCATTGATCTCGTCGATCAGCCCGCGCTTGAAAGTGTCATAAGCCTCTCTGCCACCGACCAATATGTATTTTGCAACAAAGCATTGCTTGCCGAAAGGGCATCCGCGCGTCTCCTCACACCCGGGGCAGACAGTTTTGGACGGGCATTCGGCACAATTGGCTCCGCAGATCGATTTTTTCATGTTTTTGTCTCCTTTTGATTTATATCATATGTTGTATAACGTGGACTATAATTATATCGCTAAAAAAGACGCACGTCAACACTTTTTTGCCGTTGCATCAAAATATTTTGCTGCGCGGGGCATGCTTTGGCCATCGACGAATAAATTATAGTATACTGCCAGGGGGGATGTGCCATGAAAAAAAGCCGTTCATTTGTATATAATGCCTTTGTGCTGCTGTCCGCAACACTGGTCATGCGGACAGTCGGCATGTATTTCAATGTTTACCTATCCAACCGTATCGGTGCTGAGGCCATGGGCGTCTATTCGCTCATTTCAAACGTTTATGGCTTCGGGATAACGCTCGCCACCTCCGGTATAAATCTCGCGACCACGCGTCTGATATCCGAAGCCATCGGCTCGGATGCCCCTGCTCGGCGTCGGCGCATAATGCGCGCCTGCTTCGGCTATGCCCTGCTCTTCAGCTTTATTGCAACCACAGCACTGTTGGCACTGTCCGGTGTTGCTGCGAGCCACTGGCTGAAGGATGTCAGATGTCAGCGACCGCTCGCCATACTGGCACTGTCACTGCCAGCTATTGCGCTGTCATCCTGCCTTAGCGGCTATTTTACAGCGCGGCGGCAGGTCGTGCGCAGCTCGATGACGGTGTTTATTGAGCAGGGTGTGCGTATTATGATGACTGTCATACTGCTGATCCGCCTGCTGCCCGGCGGCATAGAATACGCCTGCATCGCGCTGGCGCTCGGGGCGCTGGTCGCCGAGTTAACCTCGGCGCTGCTGCGCGGAATAATATATCTTTTCACCGTGCGCGGCGACCGTCCACCGCTCCGCACCCGCAGTGCACCGGTGCTGCGACCGCTTTTGGCCATTTCTCTGCCGGTAGCGCTCAGCTCGTATGTCCGCTCGGGACTTTTGACGCTGGAGCACGCGCTCATACCTACCAAGCTGCGACAATACGGCTCGTCCGCAGCCGAATCGCTGGCACTGTACGGCTCACTGCACGGCATGGCAATGCCTGTGGTGCTGTTCCCCGCACTTTTTATCACCTCGTTCGCCGGGCTGCTCGTGCCTGAGCTGGCCGAGGCTCGCAGTCATGGGGACGACGCACGCGTGACACAAATGATACACACCACACTACGTCTATCCGGCATGTTTGCCGTCGGCGTGTGCGGCATCATGCTGTGCTTTGCACGCCCGCTCGGCCGACTCCTCTACCCCACCTCGCCAGAGGCCGGCACCTTCATCGCGTGGATGGCACCGCTCATCCCGGTCATGTATCTCGACACCATGACCGATGTCATGCTCAAGGGGCTGGGCGAGCAGCTGTATTCCATGATCGTAAATATCATCGACGCGCTGCTGTCGGTCATACTGGTGATAGTTCTGCTGCCGCGCATGGGCATATATGGATATGTGCTGGTGATATACATCTGCGAGCTGGTCAACTTCTCGCTTAGCATAGGACGGCTGATAAGCGTCAGACGGCTGAAGCCGGACATCGTGAACTGGATCGGCAAGCCGCTGCTCGCCGTTGTTGGCGCGACCTGCCTGATGCGTCTGGCCTCAGCGCTATGCGCGGCCGAGCTGACCGCGGTGGGTCTGGGACTGGCGATACTGTGCTGCGTGGCACTGTATCTGCTACTTTTGCGTGGGCTCTACGCATTCGAGCGAACCGACCTTGCGCGGCTGTCGCGGCTACTGCGCAGCGGACATCAGGCGCGATAAACGCATCATTTTTGATTTTTTTCGAATTTGCTCTTGCCTGAGCATGGCAGTGTGTTGTATAATAGATACAGTCGGCCGACGCTGTCGTCGGCCGCAGCTGCTTTGACGGAGGAAACACTAATGAGTACATTTGAAAACGTAAAAAAGAATTTCGGCTTTGGCTGCAGGCGCCTGCCCATGAAGGACGACAAGGTCGATTACGAGGAATTCACCAAAATGGTGGACTGTTACATGGCTGCCGGCTTCAACTACTTTGACACCGCCCGCGTCTATATCGGCGGGCAGAGCGAGACCGCCATCCGCGACTGCGTCTGCCGCCGCTACCCACGCGAGAGCTTTGTCCTGACCAACAAGCTGTCCGGCAAGCTCTTCAACTCCGAAGAAGAGATACGACCGCTCTTTGAACGCCAGCTTGAATCCTGCGGCGTCGATTATTTTGATTTTTATCTGCTTCATGCACAGACAAAATCGCTTTTTGAGCGATACAAGCGTTGCCGCGCGTATGAGACCGCATTTGAACTCAAGGCTGAGGGCAAAATACGTCATGTAGGCCTATCTTTCCATGATACCTCCGATGTTCTGGACGAGATATTGACCGAATATCCGCAGATCGAGGTCGTTCAGATACAGCTCAACTATCTTGATTTTGAGGATCCGGCCGTGCAGGGACGCGCCTGCTACGAGGTCTGTCGCAAGCATAACAAGCCGGTCATAGTGATGGAGCCGGTCAAGGGCGGCAACCTGGTCAATCTGCCTGCCGAGGCAAAAAGCATCATAGATGGTCTTAACGGCGGCAGCGCGGCCAGCTATGCGGTGCGCTTTGCAGCCGGCTTTGAGGGCATATTTATGGTGCTCTCGGGCATGAGCAATATGGAACAGATGTTAGACAACGTCTCATATATGAAGGACTTCAAACCGCTCGACGAGCGTGAGCAGGTAGCAATAGATAAGGTATGCGAGGTTTTCAGGTCGCTCAATCTTATCCCCTGCACTGCCTGCCGCTACTGCATCGACGGCTGCCCGCGTTCAATATCAATTCCCGACCTGTTCTCCTGCATGAACACCGCACAGCAATGCGTCGGTTGGAACGCCGCTGTCTACTACGACATCTACACCGAGCGTCACGGCAAGGCATCCGACTGCATTGGCTGCGGAAAATGCGAAAAGATATGTCCCCAGCACCTCCCGGTACGTCAGCTGCTGCGCGACGTCGCGGCAAAATTTGAATAAAGGATAAGGAGGCTGTAATTATGATCAAAAGCATACTTATACAAAAAAGAGTCTCATTCAAGACCTCACTTGTGGTAAGATGGCTGATCGCCATCGGCATCGTGGCGCTGGCCGTAATACTTCCGCAGCTGGCACACCTTGCGATTGGCCCCGAGGCAGGGATACTGCTGCTGCCCATGTACCTGCCTGTGCTGCTGGGCGGCTGCCTCCTCGGCGCACGCTGGGGAGTGTGCATAGGACTACTCTCGCCCGCCGTCAGCTTCGCGCTCACCTCGGCACTCGGTTCGCCCATGCCGACATCTGCACGCCTGCCATTTATGATGGCGGAGCTTGTGGTGTTTGCCGCCGTCAGCGGTCTTTTCTCCGGCAAGCTGGCATCGCGCCCCGCGCTGGCGTTTCCGGCGGTGATACTCGCTCAGCTTAGCGGCCGCGGCATGTTTTTGGCGCTGGTATATTGCCTCCGCAGCCTGACCCCGCTCACGACCACAGCCGTATGGCAGCAAATGAAGACCGGCCTCTTTGGCCTTGCCTTGCAGGCTGTCGTGGTACCGGTGACCGTCATTCTGCTCTGCCGTCTGACTGCGAGAGACGAACATCATGACTGATCTCGAGCTGGCACGCGCCGGCCTCTCAGGACACACGCTTGCACTCTGCCGCGAGGGGCAGGTCATCGTAAGTGACGCACGCGGCGTCGCGCCGATGGTCGACTTTATCCGTGAAGGACGCCAGCTTGACGGTTATTGTGCGGCTGACCGCGTTGTCGGACGTGCAGCCGCCATGCTGTTCGTCTCAGCAGGGATAGTCGAGGTATACGCCGAGACCATGTCAAAGGGCGCGCTCACACTGCTGTCCTCACACGGCATACCGGCAAGCTTCGGGCAGCTCACCGACCGTATAATCAACCGAGCCGGCACCGGCCCCTGCCCCATGGAGCTTGTGATATCCACTGTCAGCGACAGCGACATTGCCGTTGGCGTCGAGCGGATATTTCAACGGCTGGACGAGTTGCGTCACGGCTCAGCACAATAAATCACATCACTCCTGCACATATTCTATATGTTATGTGTGGGAGTTTTATTTATTTGTGATCACAATTATAACAAAGCATTATGCAAAAACCTTGACGGGCTCGTACATACTTGCACCTTGGAGCAAATAAAATGTACTAAACAACTGTATTCCGGAGGTGCACCTTGAAGCATACACTTATTCGCTGGCTGACAGCCATGCTGCTGCTCTTAACATTCATCGCTCTCGTCGCAGCCTTTGCACTGCCGACGCTGTGCGGCGATGCAAACACCGGCGGCGTATCCCCGCAGCCACAGGTGATCATCGACCCGGGACACGGCGGCGAAGACGGCGGCGCAGTTGGCGCGGACGGCACCGTTGAAAAGGAGCTGAATCTCAGCATTTCCCTGCTTTTGTGTGACATGCTGACGGCCTCCGGCGTAAAAGTTCAAATGACGCGCACCGAGGACATAATGCTGTATGACAAAAATGCCGATTATCACGGTCGCAAAAAGCAGTTAGACCTCGCAGCACGCATGCAGCGATGCCGCGACTGCCCCGAGGCACTGTTTGTGAGCATACATATGAATTCCTTCCCACAAAAAAAGTACGACGGACTTCAAGTCTATTATCCCGCCGAGGACGCCGTTGCCGGGGCGCTGGCACGCGACATTCAAGCCGCGGTCAAGGCGAAAATACAGCCACAAAACATGCGCCAGGCCAAAGCCTCCGTCGGCAGCATTTTTTTGCTCAAAAACAATCCCTGCCATGCCGTACTTGTCGAATGCGGCTTTCTCTCCAACGACGCAGAATGTACGCGTCTGCGTGACACCGCATATCAACGCGAGCTTGCCCGTCTCATGCACGACTCGATTATGAAATATTTGTCCGGAGCGCTGCAAAGCTCTTGAATTTGCGGGCGTAATCGGGTATAATTAGAGGTAAGAAAGGCAGGACTGTAAAATGAAAGCTAATAAAACCGTTTTTGTATGCTCCGAATGTGGCTTTGTGAGTCCGAAATGGATGGGAAAATGTCAGGCCTGCGGCGCATGGAACACCATGAGCGAGCAGGCGACCGCTCCTGAGATCAAGACCGCGGCAGTCAAGCGTCATGCGGCTCCCGGCGCGACGGAAAGCCACGCTGTTCCGCTGAATACATATGAGATCCCCGATTATTTCCGCGATTCGACCGGCATGGGCGAATTTGACCGTGTGCTTGGCGGCGGACTGGTCGAGGGTTCAGTAGTGCTGCTCTCGGGTGAGCCCGGAATCGGAAAATCCACGCTGCTGATGCAGATATCGGCCAGTCTCGGCATTAACCGCCGCGTGCTGTATGTCTCAGGCGAGGAATCCGGAGGGCAGCTCAAGCTCCGTGCACGCCGCCTTGGCATCAACGGCGAGACTATTTTTCTGCTCACCGAGACCAATATCGACAACATTCTCGCCGAGGTCGATAAGATCAAGCCTGACATACTCATAGTCGACTCCATCCAAACCATATACAGCGGCGACAGTGCATCCTCACCCGGCAGTGTAACACAGGTCAAGGAATGTGCGCTGGCCTTTATCGCCCGCTCCAAAAGCGGTGGATTTTCGACCATCATGGTCGGTCACGTCAACAAGGAGGGCGGCATTGCCGGCCCCAAGGTGCTAGAGCATATGGTTGACGCCGTGCTGTGCTTCGAGGGCGACCGCCAGCAAAACTACCGCATCATCCGCGCCGTCAAAAACCGCTACGGCTCGACAAATGAGATAGGCGTTTTCGAGATGACCGACAAGGGGCTTTCCGAGGTTCCGAACCCTTCCGAAATGCTGCTTTCCGGGCGTCCAAAGGACACGCCCGGCAACTGTGCGCTATGCTCACTTGAGGGAACGCGCCCCATCATCGCCGAGATACAGGCGCTGGTCACGCCAACCGTCTTCCCAGCCCCTCGCCGCACCTCGAACGGCATTGATTACAACCGCATGTACCTCATTTTGGCTGTGCTTGAAAAGCGGCTGGGACTGCGTTTTTCGGCCAACGATGTCTATATGAACGTCATCGGCGGTCTGGAGATAGACGAGCCCGCCTCAGATCTGTCGGTCGCGCTGGCGCTGATATCCTCGCTAACGGACAAGGTCGTCCCCGACGAGCTGATCGCGCTGGGTGAGCTGGGGCTTTCGGGCGAATGTCGCGCCGTCTCAAGCCTTGACATGCGTCTGCACGAGGCCGCACGCCTCGGATTCACCCGCGCCATGGTTCCATACCGCAATATTGAACGTCAAAATCAGAATTTTGGCCTCGAGCTCATACCGATCAAAACCATTTATGACGCGCTGCGCGTCCTGCGCGGGCAATAAGCAGTCATAATAATTTTTTCTTTCGGACTGTAACGAAACGCCGTGTTTTTCGTCCAATCTACGGAAGCCGGGAGGTGATATCGGTCATGGACTACGAAAAGCTATACAATGCTTACTACATGCAGGTGTATTCCTACGCCGTTACACTGGCGCGCGACCGCGCACTGGCCGAGGAAATAACACAAAACACCTTTTTTAAGGCCGCCACGACCGGCGCCGACTTTCGGGGACAGTCAAGCGAGCTGACATGGCTTTGCGCCATTGCCAAAAATCTGTATTTTGACGAAATGCGCAAGCACCGCCGCATATCCGACATGGCTGAGGCCACCGAGCTCGCCTCAGACGAGGATGTCGAGCGCTCGGCCGCCGATTCTGACATGGCCTTCCGCATACACCTCATTTTGTATCAACTGGACGAGCCCTATCGCGAGGTCTTCCAGCTGCGCGTGTTTGGCGAGCTGTCATTCGCGCAGATAGCCATGATATTTGGACGAACAGAGGGCTGGGCGAGGGTCACATATCACCGCGCACGTATCAAGATACGCGAAAAACTGGAGGATGGGCATGAGTAAGCAATGTAAAATAATCGAGGATCTGCTCCCGCTGTATATGGACAACGCATGCAGCTGTGAGAGCGCTGAAATGATCCGTGAGCACCTTGAGGGCTGTACCGAATGCCGTGCGCTTTATGAGCGCATGTGCGGGCACGACGAGGAAACACTTCTGCGCCGCGAAAGCAATGCCATCATCGCGCGGCATGAGCATCGTGAGGGGCGGCGGGTGGTCTACTGCATACTGACTGCTATCGTGCTGCTCTACTTCGCGCTTCTGTTCGTGCTCCCGCTGCTCGCCGACGACAGCGCCAGCATAATAGCACTGCCCTACCCCTTTCTGCTGCTCGGTCTTGCACTGCTGACCTTCCCATATTGCGTCTCCTTCGTGGGGCTTGTGACGTCGGTCTGCCTGCTTTTGGATGGCAGACAGCGCACCACTGGTGAGAGAGTGCTCGGCTGGCTGGTAGCCGCCATGTCGGTCGGCTGCGTACTGGCGCAGGCCGGTAGCCTGACAGTCATTTCAACGCCTCTCACGCTTGCGCTGCTACTGATCGGCGTGGCACGCGCTGTGATATCCAAAAAATATCGCACAGTGATCGACCTATTACGTCAAAAGCTGCTTTGGGGCTGCTTTGCAGCATTGGCGCTGCTGTCAGCGCTGGTCATCATTATCGGTCTCAGCATGACGCAGACGTCGCGACGGGAGGAAAGCATGCAAGAACCATATCGCAATATCTCGATCGAGATACAGCGCAACGGCTCTGAATACCGGGATATTTATCTTCAGGTGACCCCCACACAGCTGCGCACCTGGGAGCTAGTCGATGATCCCACCTCACTCACCGTCGATCTCGTCAATGATTCCGCGCAGGACATAGAATACTCGGATGAATACTTTATCTATCACTACATCGACGGTGGCTGGGCGTTGATGCCGTGCTCCGCCATCCCGCCGACACCGACCGGCCGCAAGCTTGCCGCCGGGGACACCGTCACGCTCCAGCTGCCACTCACCGGCTATCATCTAAACACCCCGGGGCACTACAGACTGGTCACATTTATCGCCGACAAGCAGCTGTGGCTTGATTTTGAGGTATCAAGTCGTGAGGATGACGATAATTACCTGCTTGATGCTGGCGTCATGGTCATAAACGATCTCGCCGAGCTCGACGCCTGCCGCGAGCAGCTACTCGAACGGTATGAGCAGGGCGATCCCCTCGTCGTGCTCGACACCACCGCCGCATATGAGGTGCAAGCGCTTACGCGCCAAGGCATGGCCGTTGATTTTTCAAACGAGCTGCAGGCAGCGATCTTCTATCTGGTTGACGGTAAGCCTGCTACATGGGAGCTGAGCGGCAACTCTTCCAACCTGCTGGAGGACATCAACGATGCCATCCGTCGCATACGCGTGCGTCAGGCTGGTTCAATAAAATGAAGAAGTGCCGGTAGCGACTGTTATGTCGCTACCGGCACCACTTTATTTTTTGCGCCCATCCTTCATTTAAGCGCCCGCATAGCGTTTGCAACGGCCAACACCATCACGCCGACGTCTGCGAAGACGGCCAGCCACATGGGCGCATAGCCGGCAGCGGCGAGCAGCAGCACGATCGCCTTGATAGTCAAGGCAAAAACGATATTCTGCCGTGCGATGGCGCAGGTGCGCCTTGCAACGCGAATGGCCTCGGGCAGGCGCGATGGCTTGTCGTCCATCAGCACGACATCGGCGGCCTCGACAGCGGCGTCGGAGCCCAGCGCTCCCATAGCGATACCGATATCAGCCCGCGCCAGCACGGGTGCGTCGTTGATACCGTCGCCGACAAAGGCCAGTCTGCCGCGTCCGCGCTCCAACATGAGCGCCTCCAGCTGCGCGACCTTGCCCTCAGGCAGAAGCTCGGCGTGATATTCCGTCAGCGCCAGATCGGTGGCCACCTTTTCGGCCACCTCACGACGATCGCCCGTCAGCATGACCAGCCGTCGAACGCCCTCCGCCTCAAGTCCGCGCAGCGCCGCCTCGGCGTCCGGCTTGACAACGTCGGATATGACGATATGCCCAGCATAGCGCCCATCGATCGCGACGTGTATTATTGTCCCGACGTGGTGGCAGGGCTGCCACTCCACGCCCAGAGTCTCCATCATGCGCTCGTTGCCAACGCTGACGGTCAGCCCGTTGACGCGGGCGGTCACGCCGCGGCCGGCCAGCTCGGTGACGTCCGAGACCTGGCAGTCGTCAGTCTCATTCCCGTAGGCCTGGCGCAACGACAGCGCAATGGGGTGCGACGAAAACCGCTCAACATGCGCCGCCAGATGCAGCAGCTGGTCGCGGTCGATGTTGGTCGGGTGCACGGCACTGACCTCAAAAACACCCTGCGTCAGCGTGCCAGTCTTGTCGAACACGATTGTGTCCGTCCGCGCCAGCGCCTCAAGGTAGCTGCCGCCCTTGACGAGTATCCCGCGCCGCGACGCGCCGCCAATGCCGCCGAAAAAGGTCAGCGGCACCGAAATGACCAGCGCACAGGGGCAGGAAACCACCAAAAACGTCAGCGCGCGGATGAGCCACTTGGCTATCTGCCCCGAAAAATCGCCCGACAGCAGCGGCGGCAGCAGCGCCAGCACCAGCGCGGCCGCCACGACGGCGGGCGTGTACCAGCGTGCAAATTTCGTGATAAAGCTCTCGCTGCGCGATTTTTTCTCGCCCGCGTTCTCGACCAGTTCAAGTATCTTGGTGGCCGTCGACTCACCGAAAACGTGTGTCACGCGCACGCGCAGCACGCCGGAAAGATCGACGCAGCCCGAGCAGATGCTGTCCTCCTCGTCAACGTCGCGAGGTCGGCTTTCGCCTGTTAGCGCAACGGTATCCAGCGCCGCGCGACCCCCGATCACAACGCCGTCCAGCGGCACGCGCTCGCCCGGACGAATGACGATAATGTCGCCCACCTGCACCTCGTCGGGCGCGACACGAAGCACCTCGCCGTCGCGCTCAAGGTTGGCGTAGTCGGGGCGGATGTCCATGAGCGCGGCTATGGCGTCGCGGCTGCGATCCTCGGCAATGTCCTCAAACAGCTCGCCGATCTGGAACAGCATCATGACCAGCACTGCCTCGACAAATTGCGGCTCGCCACCCGGCAAAAATCCGATCACCAGCGCACCGACGGTCGCAATGCTCATCAGCAGCTCCTCGCCGAACAGCTCACCGTGAAAAATGCCCTCGATGGCCTCGCCCAGCACCTCAAAGCCGGCCACAAGGTAGGCCGGGACGTACATCAGCAGCCGCAGCCACATGGCGTCGGGCTTGAATATATGCTCCGCAATGACGGCCGCCGCCAGCAGCAGCGCCGCGCTGAGAATGCGGATCAGCTTTTGCTTGTTTTCTTTTTCCATGATCAAATGCTCTCCTTATATCATTCCTGTGTGTGCTCGAGACCAGCCTCAAGCATGCTGCGGACGTGGTCGTCGGCCAGCGAGTAAAAGACCTCCTTGCCCTGGCGGCGCGGGGTCACGAGATTGGCGATCTTGAGCGTCGAGAGCGAGTGCGAGATGGCGGACGGGCTCATGCCGAGCGCGTCGGCGAGGTCGTTGACGCACATTTCGGATTGGTCGAGCGCCCAAATGAGCTTGAGCCGCGTCTCGTCGCACAGCGCCTTAAAAAAGACGGCGGTCTTGGCAAATATGACATCCTCGGGCAGGCGGGCGCGTATCTCGTCAGAGGTGACATGAACGGCAGGGGGCTCGGGCTGCCCGTGAGCGGGCTCTTGAAGTATTTCGGACATAGCTTGCTCCTTTTTGTGTTGTTTTGAACAGTTGAACAATTGAACATTTGAACAACTCTTCATATGTCACGCATATTATAATACATCGCGGAGCCATTGTCAATAGCTTTTTGAAAGTTTTTTGGCTTTTGAAGGCAAAACTTCTTCGCCTCATCAAAGCCAACCAACCGCAGTTGTGAGCAGGGTGGGCGGAATATCAGCCAGCGTCAGGCAGCCGCAGCGCCCCCGTCGATGAAGGCGCACAGCTGCCTGTGCCGCCGCGCACAGTACTGCCCCCGTAAAACGCGCGTTGGAGCGAAGCTCGAGTCGCAATGACAAATAATAGTCTGTTTTTTCATCATTCCCGAGGCGATGAATCACCTGCCCCGCGTGTCGCCCCTCACCATACTGTTCTGCCAGCGCCGCCAGTTCACTCGGTTCAACAAAGAATACCGATGTTTCGCAGCCTGCGAAATACGGGTGCGCAGCAATGCGCCGGACAATACCATCGCGGTCCGCTCCCTCCTCCGCAACTATATAGCATTCGCGGCGGTGCAGGTCGGTCGTCGAGGGTGGCTTTTCCGGCAGCTCCCACTGCCGCTGTGTGACAGCTGTCGGCACAGTCAGCTGGAGTGCATCGATAACTCCGGGCAAATGTGACAGCATCGCGGTGTGTCCGCGGCTGACGCCCGGTCCCCATTGTGTCAGTGTTTGTCCACGTGGCAGCAAGGCAGCAAAATACAACCGTGCAATCGACAGAAGTCCCGGATCCCAGCCGGCCGCAGTGACCGCCAGGTGACCAGACGCACGCGCTACGGCGTCGAGCGACGCGATGTGCTGCGGTAGCTCGCCATGCAGATCAAAGCTATCGACAATATTGAAATGCCTGACAAAGCTCGGTGACATAGTCGGCAGGTCGTCCGCGCTACTGCCGCACATAATGACGACCTCGGGTGACGCCGCACTGCCTGACACAAGCTCAGCATCGTTAATGCTCCAAACAGGTACGCCTGTCTCGGCCGTCACTGCGCTCGGACGACGGCTGAAAATGCCGCAAAGCTCAAGCTCGGGAAAATCGTCAAGCGATTCGAGCACACCGCGCCCCACATGGCCAAATCCGCAGATAGCTATTCTCATAAGCTCCTCCAAAATACTGTATATCAATATCATATGCCGCCCCAAAAGTACTTGACATGGCGCATCTGGATTGATATAATTATTGTATATGATTTGTCCGTGCGACTTAAAATCTCATTTGCAAAAAAACTATCAGGATCAAAAATAAACCGAATAAAATGAGGTAATGATAACAATGAAAATAAAGCTATTTGTCCGCATTATCGCCACAGCGCTTATTTGTCTTCAGCTTTTGATACTTGGCGCCTGCTCACCGTCCGACGTTCCCGCCCCGGAACCATCGGATTCAAGCTCCGACAGCATTCCAAACGACGAAACCTCCTCCGCCGTCACGATGACACTACAGCTTGCCGAAAACGGCGCATCAAAGTACAAAGTCATCCGTCCATCATCGGCGTCAGAAAAACTGATCTCGGCGGCAACCGAGCTGCGTCGTGAGCTTATGTCCCGCGCCGGCGCGAATATCGGCATCGCAGAGGACTGGGTTCGCAAGGATTCCGAGCTTGATCCCAATGCCTACGAAATTCTGATCGGATACACCAACCGCCCGGCCAGCTCTATTTGCGAGAGCATGAATGTTAATGATTACAGCATCACTATCAGCAATAATTCCGTGGTCATTGCCGGCGGCTCAGACGCTGCTATCATCGCCGCCATTGAGCTGTTTTTGGCGCAGTGTGTAAGCGGAGCGACCGTGACATTGTCAGGTCGGCTCGAGCACATTGAACCGCTGGCCGCGCCTAATTTCACTATCGGCGGCAATACAATCAAAGATTTCAAGATGATCTATTCCGCCACAGCCGAGGACGAGGAAGGTAAGACTATTGCCAATGCGCTCTACACTCAGCTGCACAGCCTCGCCGGCGTTAAGCTCGATCAGGCAACTGATAATTCAAAAAATGACTCCGGGCACAACATTTTTATTGGCCCGACAAAGGACAGCTATTCAACCTCTCTCTACAGCACCGGCTTCGACACCTTTGACTACCGCATGGAGGTAAAGGATGGGCAGTTGTACCTTGCCGGCGGCTCCTGCTTTGCGCTGCAATACTGCGTCAATCTGCTGAGCAGCGACTATCTGAAGCGCGGCGCTTCACTTGATGACGGTCTCGTGCTTACCGGCTCCTGCTATGGCAAGCAGCTGTACGCACTTGACGAAGCTAACGATGTTCGTATTATGAGCAATAATGTTTGGCAGTGCGACAACAACCGCCCTGTTTGGATCGCACTCGGCGAGGATTGCTCGGCCAAGGTGCGCGCCCCCGGGCTCGCAGCAGTTTACATGGCATATGCGCCGGATGTCATCTGCTTTCAGGAGATGAGCCAGCTCATGATTGCCTTGATACGACGCGAGCTGAGTCAAAACGGCTATGACTACAAGCTGCTGAGCTATACCTCCGGAAGCAGCAGCACCGACTTCACCTGCATACTCTACCGTGCCGACACGCTTGAACTGCTCGACCGCGGACATCATTATTACGATTACGGAAACAACGGCGGCACCAAATCGTTTACCTGGGGATATTTCAAGCATCTGGCCACCGGCAAGACCTTCTCTGCCCTGTCGACACACCTCTGGTATAAATCCGAAGCAAATCAGCCCGGCAGCGATGACATCAGAACACGCCAGGCGTCCGAAATAGTTGAGGCCATGAACAAGCTCAGCACAAAATATGATGCACCAATATTCATCATGGGCGATTTCAACACCCGCGCCACCACCGAGGCTATCAAAACGCTGGAGCGCGGCGGCTTTGATAACACCTTTGACCGCGCACTGCTGTATAAGAGCGACCACCAAGGTCGCCACACCTGCTCCCCCGACGACGGCTTTTCACGTGAGAGCTCGCCTGCCACCTATAAAACTCAGGCTATCGACCACATTCTGATCAAGGATAACGGTCAGACTGACATCAATATTTTTAACCATGTTCGCCCGTATTTTTACATTAAGCTGTCAGACCATTATCCCGTATATGTGGATGTTAAATTCAACTGACACAGGAAAGGCAAATAATTGAACACCGTTCTTGATTACCTAAACTGGCGCGGGGACATTCCCATGACCGGAGCGCCATTTAACGAAATTGACAATATCATACTGGCCATGTCCACGTTTGTGGATCTGACCGGCATCGCTTCACCAGATCCATCAGGCGAGCCGATAAGCTACCCCACTGCAGTAAAGCAATTTGACCGCGGCGTCGGGCAAAATAATTATATCGGAGCCATAATTCCCACCACTATGCTGGACGTCGCACGGCGGGCGGCGCAGTGTCCCCGATTTGCAGACATGCGCGTGATCGGCTTTGTCAATGAGGTAGATGAGAAGCAGCAGATGCAGTTCTCTGCCCTGACCTATCTGCTTTCGGACGGATCAGTTTATGTTGCCTTCCGTGGGACGGATGACACTCTGGTCGGCTGGAAGGAGGATCTGATGCTTGGCTTCAAGACGCCGATTCCGGCTCACATACGAGCAGTCAAATATTTAGAAAGTGTAGCCGCGGCGCACGACGGCGGCCTGCGCTTGGGCGGACACTCCAAGGGCGGTAATGTTGCCATGTGGGCGGCAGCGTTCTCATCTCCGGCGGTGCGCGACCGCATTATCACGGTTTACAATAATGACGGCCCTGGCTTTCTGCCGGACGTTATAAACACCGAAGAATATCGTGAGGTGTCTGACAGAATAATCACATTTATCCCGCAATCCTCCGTTGTCGGTGTCATGCTGGAGCAAAGTCCACACTACCAGATCATAAAAAGCTCACAGGCCGGCATCCTCCAACACGATCCAATGTCCTGGGAGGTGATGGGAGCGAAATTTGTTTATCTCGACAAGCGTTCTCGCTTTGGAGAACAGTCGGACGAAAACCTCAAAAAGCTGGTCTACTCCATGACCGACGAGCAGCGTGCGCAATTCGCTGAAACTGTGTTTTCAATCATCGATTCAACTGGTGCCAAAACGCTGACAGACATGAGCCATGCCAAGGTCAAGAGTCTGAATATGATGATGAAGACTATCCGCAGTCTGGACAAAACGACGCGCGACGCCATGCTTCACGCACTTGTGACGCTGCTTGGCGGTCGTCCACCTGTGCAGCTTCCTCCCGGCGATCAGGAATAAAAACAAAGGACTCAGTCATGACTGAGTCCTTTACTATTCTGCAATTAACCGTGGAATCAACTAAAGTCCGTCCACCCGCTCTCAACCGGAGAGGAATCCGGCGTGGCCGGTGTTGTGTCGGATGTGGTGCTCGGGGTGATCGGCACCGGCGGGGTGATGATGACACCGGGCGCAGTAGTCTGAGCCGGCAGGGTGGTCGTCTGGTCAGGCGCCGACGTAGAGCTGTTGGCTGTCGTTTGTGCAGTCGACTCGGCCGGCGTAGTCCCGTCGGCAATAGTGCTTTCCACCGGGCTGCCCGTCTGTGAGGACGGTGTGCTGCTACCGTCTGAAGCGCCGACAGGTGTTGTGTTGATAAGGCTGTCACCGCTGTCATCCACACAGGATACCAGTAACAGTGCGGACAAAATCAAAATCACCGCCATTGCAACTCGAAATATACTGTTTATTCTCATAAAATCATTTTCTCCTTGCTACCGCCATTCGGCACATGACCGGCACATGTCGACAACGATGCAATAGCCATAGACATCGTAATCATATGGCGTGAAACAGAGCAGTCTTGGGCGTGATGCTTACTCCTTGGTATACGCCTTACCATCAATATAAATGGTATCACCATCCTTGGAGTAAGAATACTCCTGGCTGTCGCCGGCTATAGTAATGGTGATCTTATCACCATCTATAACATACGTCCCGTTAAACTGCATCTCGATAACGGTATACACCAGCTTATCGCTGAAGAGGCTGAACTTATACGAGGTGTATATAACGTCATCCTCACACGAATAAGTGCCAGAAATACGATCGCACGCGCTCAAACAACCAACTAATATGACTAAGGCCACGCACAGTGCGGCAGCTTTAACAAAAGTTTTTTTCATCAAGACATCCCTCAAATATTGTTTTTGACAGTACGATGATAGTATATCACATTTTTTTTGTTTTGTCAATCATTTTTATCATAAAAATAAGGGGCGCAGAGCGCCCCTTAAGTTCAGTTAAGCTTAGTCTGCCTTTGTGTACTTGACCATGCCGATCTTGACATAATCGTCGCCCTGCTCAAAAGCAAGAGTCTGATTGTACTCCTTGGCATCATCATCCTCAAAGGTGAATGTGATCTCATCACCGGAGATCTTGTACTTACCCTCAAAGGACGTCACAGTACCGAGCAGCTTTACCTTGAGAGTGACCTTACTACCCTTAAAGGTGTACGAGGTACCCTGACCCAGCACTTCTGCTTCATATGTACCGGAAGGACCGCCACACGACGCTAAAACAGCCGTCAGCATGACAATGACCAGTGCAAGTGCAGATACTCTGATAATGTTTTTACTCATGTTGTTCCTCCATGTAAGTGATTACGGTTTTAGTTTTAACCCGCAATCAAATTATATCACACTGCTGACACAATGTCAACAATATTATTCACATTTTGAACAGATGCCGCGCTTTTGTTTAATTTTTGTTGTCACAAATACGCTGACTACAAATATAATTGCCAGATAAACCACGATATTGCCGATCGTTGCATACAGTGTTCGCACCGTGCTCGAGCTGACGTCGGCCACGATGTAGCCCTGCGTATTGTCCTCAAGCTGATCAGACATAGTGCCATCAGCCCGTATGATGGCAGATATCCCAGTATTGGCCGAGCGCAATATGGTTCTTCCGCTCTCAATGGCGCGCAGCTGGTCGTGCGAGCAGTGCATGCGCAGCGCTGCCGAATCACCAAACCATGAATCATTGGTCGACAGCACGATAAGTTCCGCGCCATCCAGTACGCTGTCGCGCGTCAACTGCTCGTATATCGAATCAAAGCATATGAGCGAGCCCAGCGTCGTTCCGTCCCAATGTATCAGGCCGGTGTCAGCACCCGGTACCAGGTCATCGTCAAGCATGGCCACCTGGGCGAGAGGCGGAATAACCGTTGTGATGAGCCGCCGCAATGGCAGATACTCGCCAAACGGCACCAGATGCCGCTTGCTGTATATCTCGTCCGAGATCGTACCGTCCCGACTGAAAAGCACCAGCGAATTTTGCCGTTCGCCCCCCTCGTCAAGTGTAAACAGCCCTACAAGCAGGTCGGCATCGCACTCCTGCGCCAGCGTCGACAGCCGCGCCGTTCGAGAAGAATTGTTTTCAAGCGTAAACGGCAGCGCCGTCTCCGGCCAGACTATCAGCTGCGCCCCCTCGTCGGCCGCTTGGCGGCAAAGACCTTCATATTCCGCCATGACATCATCAAGGCTGAGCTGCCACTTTTCGGACGATGAGATATTGCCCTGAAGCACCGCCACACGGTGTTCCCCACAGTTCTCGGTACGGGCGTATGACACCGTGACACCGACGCCAAGCAGCAACTGCGCCACAAGCAGTCCCGAGGCACACACAAGCCCAACCCGCAGTCTCGGCGGCTCGACTATAGCCTGTGCGACAAGCATATTGACGCAGACTATCATAAATGAAACAAAAAACGAGCCCAAAAGTGCCGACGAACGGACCATCAGCGGCAAACAGACCTGCCCCATAGCCAACCGTCCCCACGGGACGCCGAACCAGAACAGCGTCTGCCCCCATTCCATCGTCACCCACAGCGCCGCGACGATAAACGGCTTGAGCAGCGGGCATCTGCGCACGACTCCGCCGCGGCTCAGCGCCGCCGTGATGGGAAATATCAGCGCGGCAGCAAGCGCCTGCAAAAATGATAATCCGACCCACCCGGCCAGCACTACCACAACGGCGGCGCCTCGGCTCATACCTGTAAACTCCATGGGATACAGCTCGAAGAACCAGTGAAAGTTGGTCATGCCGTAGCACATGAAGAAGTACAGTCCCCAAAGGTATGTGCGCCGCAGACGCATGTCGCTGTCCGTCATTCGCAAA
The DNA here is from genome assembly GCA_964463325.1 of uncultured Lachnospiraceae bacterium. Classification (GTDB taxonomy): domain Bacteria; phylum Bacillota; class Clostridia; order Oscillospirales; family CAG-272; genus UMGS1002. The sequence continues at coordinate 23,341 of CAYXBY010000008.1, forward strand.
AGCATTATGCCGGCCGGCACGAGCGTGACCCACTCCAGCACGCCAATCTCAGGGCAGACAAGCGTAAGCCCCGTCGCGACAGCGCCGAACGCCAGCAGCACAAAGCGCGCGGCACGCGGATATCTGTCGATCACTTGAAATCCTTTATGAACCATATATCATCCTCACTCAAAGAAAACTCTCTTCCGCCAAGATAGCTCAGACAGTCGTCTCCGATAAAGTCAAAGCGCAGGCGCCAGGCGTAAAGCGCCTGATATTTGTAGCCCTCAGCGCGGTCGGCACGGTTGTTGGCGTACTTGCCCTCCCCCATCAGCGGGTAGCCGGCATGCGCCATCTGGGCACGGATCTGATGCGTGCGCCCGGTGATCAGCTGTATCTCGACCAGTGAGCGGTCTGCCGCCGTGCGCAGCAAGCGATACTTTGTTATAGCCTCCTTAAAGCCAGGTCGCTTGACGTCGGACACCGTTACCATGTTGCTCTCGCTGTCCTTGAGCAGCCAGCCATGCAGAGTGCCTGACGCCGGGTTTGGCACTCCGTGCACAGCACAAATATAAAATTTTGACACCTGTCCGTCCTTGATTTTTTGATTCATGACACGAAGTGCCTCAGCATTTTTGGCCGCGATAACTATACCACCGGTGTTGCGGTCGATGCGGTTGCACATGGCGGGCGCAAAGGACTGCTCGCTTTCGGGGTCATATTCACCGCATTGATACAAGTAGGCCTTTAGGTGCATGACGAGCGTGTTATCCTCGCCGCGCGTGTCCTCGTGCACCAGCACGCCGGGGCGCTTGTTGAGCAGCAGGATGTTATCGTCCTCGTATACTATGTTCAGTTTTGGGGTAATCGATGCCAGCGTACCCTGAGTGTTGTCCTGCTCGGGCGAGCCGAAAAATTCTTCCTTTATGAACAACTGCAGCTCGTCGCCCTCGGTTAGAATATCTCCCGGCTGGCAGCGATGGCGGTTCAGCTTGATCTTTTTGGTGCGTATCAGCTTGTACATCATCGATTTTGGCAGCCCACGCACCGCCTTGGAAAGGAATTTATCCAACCGCTGCCCCGCGTCGTTGCGGTTTACTGTAAGTATTCGCATGTTTTCTCCACAAATACAAGTAATGGAGGACACTCCTGCCCTCCATTACCGATATCAAAATGATCAATAATTATTTTGTTCCGAATATACGGTCGCCGGCGTCGCCGAGACCAGGAACTATGTAAGCATGCTCATTGAGATAATCATCAAGTGCGGCAGAGTAAATGTCGACATCAGGATGATCCTCCTGCAGCTTCTTAACGCCCTCGGGAGCAGCCACCAGGCACATCATACGGATATGAGTGCAGCCGCGCTTTTTGAGCATGGTCAGCGCGTCGGAGGCGGAGCCACCGGTTGCCAGCATGGGGTCGACCAGAATTACGATGCGATCCTCAATGTCGAAGGGCAGCTTGCAGTAGTACTCTACCGGCATATGCGTCTCCGGGTCACGATAAAGGCCGATATGACCGACCTTGGCGACAGGCACGAGGCTCTGAAGACCGTCAACCATGCCAAGTCCGGCTCTAAGGATAGGAACTATGGCAAGCTTCTTACCGGATATCATCTTTGCCTTCATTTTTGTAATAGGGGTCTCGATGGTGACGTCCTCCAGCGGCAGGTCACGAGTGACCTCATAGCCCATAAGCATGGCGATCTCGCCGAGCAGCTCACGGAAATCCTTGGAGCCCGTCTTCTTGTTTCTCATGATGGAAAGCTTGTGGGTGATCAGCGGATGCTCGATCAAATGGAACTGGCTCATAGTTTTGTCTCCTTTGTTTTAGAAAAAATTATTTGCATGGAGCCTCAAAAGCGGCAGGCCATCCACGCCGTATATCATTATACAGCATCTGCAGTTTTTTTTCAAGTGTTATTTGCAAATTATTTGCCATATCATAAAAGTTTTCTGATTTGATATTTACAATTCGCCAAAATAGTGATAAAATTATATCCATAGAGCTCAATGATCGAGCCTGCGAAGCATTTTGAAGCAAATTGCGTTTCAAAGAAGGAGTAAGCATGGCAACTATTCACGGCAGTGTGGGCATTTATACCCTCGGCTGCAAGGTAAACCAATACGAAAGCGAGGCAATCGCCGAGGTCTGTCGTGCGCGCGGGCTTGAGGTGCTCGACCCAAGCGAGTTTTGCGATGCATATATCATAAATACCTGCACCGTCACCGGCGAGGCCGACAGAAAAGCGCGGCAGTTCATCCGCCGCGCCATCACGCGAAACCCGGACGCATATATCGTCGTAACCGGCTGCTATTCGCAGGTGTCGCCGCAGGCGGTAGCCGACATCGAGGGGGTTGACGCCATTTGTGGCAATGACCGCAAGCTGATGTGTGCCGACGTAGTCGCTGAGCTCATATCGCGCGGTCAAAAAAACACGTCTGCTGCACTGAATGTCGGCGACATTGACAGCGCCGGCTTTGAGCACATGAGCATCAACTCATTTGGGCGTACACGCGCCTGTGTCAAGATTGAGGACGGCTGCGAATCGCACTGCACCTATTGCATAATCCCATCGGCTCGCGGAAGGATCCGCTCAAAACCGCCAGAGCAGGTGCTGCGCGAGGTGGCGGCGTTGACCTCAGGCGGCTGCCGCGAGATTGTGTTGACCGGCATTGAGACTGCCGCATACGGCCGTGATCTGCTTGGAACGAGCTTAGCCGAGCTGCTTGAGCAGGTCGACGCGCTGCCCGGCATCGGGCGGGTGCGACTGGGCTCGATGGATCCCTCCATCTTTAAGCCCGACTTCATTCGCCGCATCGCCGCGCTCCGCTCGCTCACGCCGCATTTTCATCTGTCTGTGCAGAGCGGCTGCGACCGCACGCTTGCGGCCATGAAGCGGAAATACAACACCCGCCAGCTGCTCGACGCCATGCACGGGCTGCGTGAGGCCATACCCGACATACAGTTCACCGCCGACGTCATCGTCGGCTTCCCCGGTGAGACAGACGAGGATTTTAGCGAGACAATGCGTTTTGTCGAGTCTGCACGCTTTCTCGGCATACACGTCTTTGCCTATTCAAAGCGCGCCGGAACGCCGGCCGCCGGCATGCCGAATCAAGTTCCGGATGGCATCAAGCACGCGCGGTCGATATCACTGATAGCTAAACAGTCGCAGATAAGACGCAGTATTTTACAAAACGTGATCAGTACCGAGTCGCTAACCACCATTCTCCCCGAGACATTTGACGGCTCGTACGTTTACGGTCACACTGCCTCGTTCATCGAGGTGCGCGTGCCCGCCGACGCACATCCGGGGCACGAGCTGCTACGCGTCCGCCTTGACGGCATCGACGGCGACATCTGCACCGGCACCATAGCAAAGGAGTAATAAGCATGAGTGAAATTACAAATATACCACCCTCCCGTAAGCAGGGTAAGGTCGTCAGCTTCGGCAGCTACACTGACCGAATGCTCATCGGCATGAAGGATGACATCGGGCTTGAGCTGCGGCTGCCCGAGCTGCGAGCGGTTCGCGACCATTTCCGTCGAACCCTGCGCCGCGACGCCTACCTTGACGAGCTGTACATGCTTGATCGACTCATCAGTGCGCGTCGCCTGACCCGCACCGCTATAGACGAGCTGTTCACCGACTCAGACTTTATCGCCGAAACATATGCCGACATGCAGCAAAAACATTTGTCATTGTCTGGAAACGCAAAAGCGACGTGCAGCTCGCTCGCCACGCTGGCGGGACGGTATCTCGCTCGCGCTGGCAAAACGACCTCGTTGACCGGCGGCACCGCTCTCACCAGCGGCGAACTGGCCGACGTCGAGCTCCGGCTGCGCGGCCATAGCAAGGTGGCATGCACCGACAGCGCCGCTATCGGCCGTCGAGACGCCGACGTGATCTCAAAAGCGCCGGCTGGCAGCCTGCTCGTGCTGGTCTACCCCTGGGGAGGCATCAGCCCAGCACAGCTCGGCGACGCACTCCGTGGAGCGCTGGCCAAGCTGAACTTGTCAGGTGACACCACCTTCGCATTCGACGGCAGTCAGCTGCAGGACGACGGCATCATTGAGTGGCTGTGCAGCCACAGCAGCGGTGCATATATCGACCTTTCCACGCTGAATCCGATAATCAATCAAGTTGGCGTAAGCGGGTTGGAGCTTTTGGCGCATCCGCTGAACGGTGCAGTCATGGCCGCCATGCCTGCGTCGCGCGTCAACGATTTCATGGCCGCCGTTTACGAAAAACGCCTGTGGACGGGCATTATCGGCGGTCTCAGCTCAGATGGCCGCATGAGTGTCAACTGCGGTCCTGTCACACTCAGCTATCCGATCGCCATGCTGAGTCAATTGGCTCCGTGCGAGGCACGAGCCGTAACGCTCAGGCCGGATAAGTCCGACGAGGCAACCAGGCATGCAGCCCCGCTCCGCCGCGCACGCACCGACACCGACATTCTCGTCTCACAGCGGCTGGCCGGCGATATTGCGCCGCAGGATGCGCACGGTGCCGCCATGTGCGCCATTGCGGACTGCGTTGCCGCCGGCGCAAATTTTTCCGACGTCGCACTAAGCTTTAAAATATCAACCGAACCGTCGCCCGACGGCATGTCAAGAGCGCTCAGCCTTGTGACCGCACTCTACCGCGTCCAGCTCGAATATTGCTGCCCCGATACCAACAGCAGCTTGACTGGCGCCACCGATGAGCCGTCGCTCATCGTAGCCGCTGCCGCAAGGCTGTCGCGCTTCCCTGCCCGCAATGGTAAAAAGGTACTCTCGCGTCCTGCGCTGACCATTCCGGCTCGCGCAGTTGAAGTCGGCACCGCGCTATATCTGCTCGAGCCACTGCGCACCGAGAATGGCCTCACCGACCACGAGGACGCCCGCCGCATGTGGCAGTATGTCGCACATCTGACCGCGAGTGGCGCTGTCATGGCAGCAGTAGCCGTCGGCGCCGACGGTGTTGACGCCGCGATGAGCGCCCTGCTTGGCGACAGCATGACCCTGTCCCCTGCGGCACCTACACCGTCGGCAGCGGTCCCCGGTGCGATCCTGATCGCCTGCTGCAACCCCATCAGCGGCACTTTATTGGGTACTATAGATGCAAAATAAACTCGCTCAAGGCCGGCAGCGACAATATTTTTTAGTGTACAGTTAGTTTTTTTCAAAAAGCTCTTGCATTTTCGAGTTTTATGTGATATAATACAGAATGTTGCTCGATTATTATTAAAATTATCAATAAAGGTGCACTTTCAGTGCATTGAGGAGGTGTCAGGAATGGCAAAATGTTGCAATTGCGGACAGGGCGTTACCTTCGGTCAGAATGTTTCTCACTCACACCGCAGAACAAACAGAGCATGGAAGCCCAACATCCGCAAGGTTAAGGCTGTCGTTGACGGAACCCCCAAGACCGTCACTGTCTGCTCCCGCTGCATGCGGTCGGGCAAGATCACTCGCGCTTGATTATTTCACGCCAAAGTTGGCAGACACCGCAGGTGTCTGCCCTTCTTTGTTTTGGAGGTAAATGACCATGATAGCTGTAATCGATCAGCGGCAGCCGCCCGCCGTCGTCAGTGCACTGCGGCAGCGCGGCATGACGGTGATACCACTGCCGCCCTTCCCCGCGCTTGCCGAGCCTGTCGCCTCGCACCCCGACATGCTGCTGCTCCGCATTGGCCGTCATCTGCTGACGCACGGCGACTATTATCGCATAGCGGCATCACAAATAGATAACATAATCGCATTATCAGGGCTTGAGTTGTTTTTATGTGATGATAGTATGGCTGCCGAATACCCTCTCGACGTGCGCTTTAACGCCACTATCGTTGGCCGCCTGCTGCTATGCCGCGCTGACACGCTGGCATGTCGGGCATTGCAGCTCGCAGCCCGCGAGGGACTTGAGCTGGTCAACGTCCGTCAGGGGTACGCCAAATGCTCGACGTGCGTCGTCTCAGATGAAGCCATCATAACGTCCGACCGTGGCATTGCCGCAGCAGCGGCGGCACACGGCATCGACGTGCTGACCGTCCGCCCGGGACACGTCGTCTTACCCGGATACCCCACCGGCTTCATAGGTGGCGCCAGCGGCGCCGACGCGTACAACGTCTACTTCAGTGGCTCGCTCGACACCCATCCCGACGCCGCTGCCATACGGCGTTTCTGCGCCACACACGGCAAATTGGCGGTTTCGCTGCGTGACGGCGAGCTGTTCGACGGTGGAACAATAATGCTTTTTTAAGGCGACTGCCATATGTGGCGTCGCCTTTTTATCCACAATTGACAAATTAAGCGCCCCGCAGGATGGTACCCTGCGGGGCGCAGTATGCAGCTGACGATAATTGCCGCTGCAATTTATTATTTATGCGTTTTAATCTTCCTTCTTACGAAGCGCCAGCCAGCCGGCACCCAGCACAGCAACTAGGCCTACCGAAATCATAGCAGATCCGCAGCCACCGGAAGATGTGGTATCCTCCGAAGTAGTGGGAACAGCAGTCGTGTCATTGGGCGTTGAGGGGGTAGTAACGGGAACAGTAGTCGTGTCATGAGGCGTATCATCGGGCACGGAGGGGGTAGTAGTGGTCGGGGCCGCGGGCTCGTGGGGGGTAGTGGTGGTCGGGGTGGGCTCGGGGGTGGTATCCGAAGCAGTAGTGCCCCAGGTTACGGAGGGATCGATCTTGTCAACATTGACGCCTTCATATTCAACTATAGCGTCCTCAGCTACATTCGCGACGAACGGGCCACTGATGGCAGCATCCTTTTTGTATTCGCCCTCGTTTACGCAGTTAGTAAAGAGTGCACCCGAGGTTGCATTTGCAACAAAGCCTGCGCACCAGTTAGAAGCAGTGATCTTACCGTAGTTAGTGCAGTTATCTAGGATGACCGGAGTAGTCTTGTTAGCATGTGCAATAAAGCCTGCGCACTGACCGTCTGCCAGCTGCAAGCCGCAGTCCTCAACAGTAATGTTACCGTTGTTGCGGCAGTTTTCAAGTGTAACAGAGTGTGCAGTGTAGCTTATGAAGCCTGCCGCACGCGCCTCGAGGGTGGAGCAATATGTCGTAATATCGCCGTTGTTCTCGCAATTGCTAAACGTGGTCAGCGCACTGTTGCAGGAGCCAATAAAGCCGCCCGCATTGTGATATACCTCGTCAACATTGTCTCCGCCGCTACCAACGCTGATGGAGCCGTTGAAGGAGCAGTTGGTAAAGGTGACGGCACGGCTATAGCCGATAAAGCCGCCAATATTGGCCTTGCCGGAGGTCGGCACGTTAAAATTAGCGTAAATATTTACATCGTTAAAATCAGCTCTGTTGGCATCCTGCTGAGCGCCGGCAAGCACGCCTGCGCTCTTACCGGAGGCAGTTGTGTTGAGCGTAACCATTTTGTCAGGCTTACCGATATTGAGATTATTTATCTCAAGGTTACCTGTCTTGTTGGCTCTCAGTATGACACCAATGTCAGTTTCCTGACCATTGTTGTCAATCGAGAAGTTGTATATGCTGAAGCCATTGCCGTTAAGAACACCGCTGAACTCTGGGAGGATGTAGCACTCATACTGCTTGCCGCCAAAATCAATGTCGTTGGCAAGATAATATGTACCGCCGCTCACCATCTTCTCAAATTCCTCAGCAGTCGTGATTGGTGTGCCCTCCGCCGCAGAAGCGGTCAACGGGAACGCTGCAATCACCAGCGCAAGAATCAGAATTGCAGATAGGACAAGTTTTTTCATGATTGTATCTCCTTTTTAATAATTATGATAATTAATTATACTACGATTTTTTAATAATGTCAACACCCGGCATCATAATTACTGCCAGCTGATGCTCTCAAGCACAGGCAGGAAGGCCTCGCGCTCCTGCTTGGCCGCTGCCGCCTCTCTTCCGCTTACCGGATCAAAGAAATACTGATAGCAGAAGTATGCAACGCCTGTACATTTTTCGAATGTCTTAGTCATTTCCAACTCTCGCTTGAGGACATCCTTGTTTTTGACCCACTCACTAGCGCCACTTCCGGCATATTTGTCAGTCTCACCCTTGGAGCCCGAAACTGCCTTTCCAAGCGTCATACCGATAATGAGCGTCACACTGTCCGTCTTTATCATACTCTGGAACTTCTTTGACACTTTTTCAAAGTCATATGAGCCGTGCTCAAGTCCGAAATACACCTGAGGGCAGATATAATCAATGTAGCCCTCGGTGCCGCACCACTCATAAACGTCGGCATACTGCTTGTCATATACCGTGTTATAGTTGCCGGCGGGGCTTATGCCAAACAGAATACCCTTATCGTGCTCCTTGACCATGCTCCACAGCCCTGAGACCAGTGTATTCAGGTTGGAACGGCGCCAGTCAGCCAACGCCTCACGCCCGCCGCCCTTGACATATGCGTTAAAGGCAGCCGCATCGAATGAGGTATCCTGCGTGGGGTAGAAATAATCGTCCATATGGAGGCCGTCGACATTATATTTCTCAAGTATCTCCTGTGCGCCGTCAATTATCAGCTGACGAGCCTCCTCATATGCGGGGTTGAGATACCAGTTGTTGCCGTTTTTAACGACCTGCTTGCCGCGTGTGGCGGCATCGTCATACCATTTCTTTATTTGGTACTTATCCGACACCTTTTTGATGTTGGTGTCCGTCATTCCGCGCAGCGGGTTGATCCAGGCGTGCACCGAAAGCTCAAGCTTATGCGCCTCCTCAACGATTATGGCAAAGGGGTCGTAGTCGGCGTCCTTGCCGTAGCTGCCGACAACATAAGCGCTCATGGGATAGTACTCGGAGGGGTACATCGAATCGGCGTTGGGACGCACCTGCACTATGATTGTATTCATGCCCACTGACTTAACGTTTTCCAGCGTTTTAATGATCATCTTCTTGAAGGATTGCTCATCGCGCTGTTTGGAATCCGCGCAATAGATACCGTTCAGATCGTACTGCGAAAGCCACATGGCCTTCATGTCACTGTAATTTAGCACTTTATAGCCTCCTGTCGACACCTGCTGTGCCGTAGTTGTATCCGCCGCAGCGGGTGTGGTCTGCTCATCTGATGTGTCCACCGGCGCTTCCACAGGGGTGGTCTCGCCCGGCGTTTCGGGCACGGTGGTCGTCTGTGTGCCGTTACCGCCATCCCCGGCGCATCCGGCAAGTGGTAGCAACATGAGCGTTGTGAGCATCACGGTTAACAATTTTATTGTCTTTTTCATGCTGTTTTTATCCTCCGGTGATTACAATCAATAAGCTCGGACTTCGTATACTGTCACATTCTCAGCACCGTTCGTGCTAAGGAAGCGCAGCTTGACAGTGTCACATTCGACGCCGGGCAATGCGAGCACATTGTGCCGCTGATGGTTGTCACGCACCTCGAGCGTGTGTACCGTTTGGCCGTCGCGTTCAAGTATTATATCATAGTCGCGAACCAGCTCAGCCGGCACTCCGACTCTCTGCTGCACCTGACGATTGTAGGCCATAGTCACGCGGATGGGATATTTGAAATCCGAGTCAAATGTCAGGCGGAGCTCGGACAGCGCTTGCGGCTGACTCCACTTCATAGTCAGCAGCTCGCCGCCCTCGGCAATTCCGTCGGATACCCAACCGTGCACGTCGTCACCGAGGCGTCTGGAGATGCCGTCGGTGAGCTGTGCGGGGTCGCCGGCAGAGCAGGACGAGACTGAGAAGCTTGCCAGCGGTGCGCGGTCGGCTTCGTCGTGACCGGGAATGTTGGGTAGGAAGGCGTCGTCCTTGAGCAGCAGCTGCTGCAGCTCGCCAACATGAGGCGCCAGCTCGCGCGGCGTGCAGCCATACTTTTTGCAGAGTGCCGCCGCCGTACCGACTGCCTGACCGCCAATAGCGCAGCAGGCTATGATTCGCGTGCTGGCCAGCCCCAGCTTGGTGGTGCTGATATCGCGCCCGGCGAGATACAGGTTGTCGATATTTTTGGAGTAGTAGGAACGGTATGGGATGGTGTAAACGCCGTGGAAATGGTGGCAGTCACTGGGCAGCACGTCGAAATCGAGCAGGCCGTGCGGTGCATGCAGGTCGATGCACCAGCCGCCGTAGGCCACGGCATCATCAAATTGACGGTGCTCGAGTATGTCCGTCTCAGACAGCACATAGTCGCCCATCAGACGTCGACTCTCGCGCATACCCGGCAGTGCGCCGACCCACTCAAGCGCGTAATTTTCAGCGCCGTGGTTGCCGCCGTTTTTGATGTGATCCCAAAGGCCGTAGGCGTATGCGACCAGATCATCGCGTATGTTTTCAAAATCAGGAATTATGTCGTCCTTGTCGCCCATCAGCTCCAGCCACCAGTAGCCGTAGTCGACGCCGCGGCAGCTCGTGCCGGAGAGACGCAGCCATTCTTGCGGATCCGGCGCCATGCTGGCATCTATTGTGTGCTTGGCGCAGTGCATGCGATATTTCAACTGCTCCTCGGTCAGCTTTTTGGCGAACGCCGGCGGCGTAAAGCTGACAGGATGCCCCATGTCGACCGCCTTCATGAGAACGGTGTTGCCCATGCGCTCGTTGTTAGGCTGCTCGGGGGCGTCCGGCTCACCGGTCTCAGCCTTTGACTCACTGCCCTGACGGTACTCAGCGCCGGCGTAGTAGCCCAGCGTGCCGTTGCCGGTTGCGTCGACGAACAGCGGCGCCTCGAACACATAGCGCATCTCTGTAGTCTCCTGGACACAGCTGATCGAGGTTATGCGGCTGTCGACAGTCTCACAGTCGTACATGACGGTGTTGAGATAAAGCTCGAGATTTTTCTCAGCCTTGACCTTCTCAAGCAGTACAGAGTCCCAGATAGAATAATTGAAGAAATCGTTACGTGCCTTGTTCTCAAGCATCAGCTCATATACAAGACCCGACTCGGCATAGTCCGGCTGACGCAGGCTCTGATCCGCGCCGGATATGTGTATCCGTATCTCGCTTGAGGCATTTCCGCCGAGCACCGGACGCGCGTGTACCAGCGCGACCTTGACACCGTGGCGAGCCGCCGACATAGCAGCACATATGCCCGCCATGCCTCCGCCAACGACCACCAGCTCATACGATCGGCGGCAAAATCTTTCGTTAGTTCTTTTCATAAAAATGCTTCCTCCCGGCCGCAGTGCGGCACAATAATTATCTGTCTCGGGCGAGTCACCCTTCTCTCACAGCTTATATTATACACTAATTTTGTGATTTTGGCAATAGGGAAAGCAGCTGTCCCGCATTTTTATTTCATAATATAATAACATTTCTGTTGACTTGAGGCAAAAAATGTGTTACAATTTTCTCGGATTAATTTCTAACGCCATTTTATTCAGGAGGATCATTAATGAAATCCACATTACGCATAATGTCGTTGCTGCTTTGCCTGCTGCTGTGCGTCGGCGCAATTGCCTGCGCCACAAGCCCTGAGGATCCGGCAGATACGACTCCTACTCCGGCACCGGATCCCGGCGCCTCATCCGATGACGGCAACACCCCGCCTCCCGCAGACACCCCATCCGATACATCTGCGCAGTCGTCGCTTCCTGATCTCAACTTTAACAACACCGTCATCACCACTCTGTATTGGGATGACGTCGAGCGTCAGGAATTCTTCGCCGAGGGCGAAAACGCTGACAACGTAAATGACGCCATCTGGGCTCGCAACCTGGCCGTTGAAGAACAGCTCGGTGTAACGCTCGAATACATAGGCACTCCCGGAAACGTCGACCACTGCGCTGATTTTCTCAACAAGCTGAAGAACAGCTTCAGCAGTGGCGAGCAGCTGTATAATATCACCGCGGCACATAGCCGTACCGGCGCTGTCGTGGCCGCCGGCGGCATGGGCGCAGATCTGCTTGATATCGACGACAGCTATCTCGACTTTGATAACCCCTGGTGGCCGTCGACAATGGTTGACACCGCCACCATAGGCAATTCGATGTATTTTGTATCCGGAGACATTTCCACCAATACCCTGCACTTCATGTACGGCGTTTACTACAACGCTGACATCGTCACCGACCGCGGCCTGGACGACCCCACCGAGCTTGCGCTGGCCGGCACATGGACTCTCGACAAAATGATCGCCATGACCGATAACATGTACGAGGATCTGAATCAGAACTCGACTTCCGACTTCGGCGACTTTTTCGGACTCAGCACACTTTTCTATCACGCGGATGCATTTTACAGTGCCGCGGGCATGACATGGATCGACAAGGACACCGACGGCAGTCTCAAGCTTTCTGAAGACTTTGCCTCCGAAAAATCCATCACCCTGGCGCAAAAGCTCACCGACTGGTTTGCTTCGGGCGTATGCTTCACCAAAAACAACAACAACAATGTCAACCAGATGTTTGCTGACGGCAACGTGCTGTTCACGCAGAACCGCATTTATATTGCTGACAACCAGCACAACTCCGGCCTGCATGACGCGACCTTCACCTACTGCGTAGTCCCCTGCCCCAAATATGACGAGGCGCAGGAACGCTACTACACCACCGTTGGAAACCCCTTCACGCTTTACGGCATAATGGCCGGAAGCAAGAATCAGGATATCTCCACCGCCGTACTCGAATGCCTGGGCTACCACGGATATAATCTCACCACGCCCGCAATTTTCGAGGTCAATATGAAATACAAGTATTCCGCTGGCGATAAGACGTCACAGTGCTTCGACCTGATACGCAGCAACATTGTATTCGATCTTGGCCGTATATTCGGGGAAAACCTCAACAAGATGAGCGAGATCTGGTCCAAGGCCTGCATCAACGGCCAGGGCTGGGCAAGCAGCGCGAAATCCCAAAGCAAGATATTGACCCGCGCCGTCAAAAATCTGAACGACACGCTCGGTCAATAAGATACAATATCTGCAACAGAAATAAGCCGGCAGGCTCCCCATGTAATGTGCCCCCTGTCAAGTAGACAGACCAAAAAACAAAAAGAATTTACAAATTGAATAGATTCTTTC
>CAYXBY010000009.1:0-34950 GCA_964463325.1 uncultured Lachnospiraceae bacterium
AAAAACGCTTTGTAGCTCAATATGCTTTGGCGGGTCAGCGGAGTGGCCGGGCTTGGTGGGGTTGCCGGGCTTGGTGTGGTTGCCGGGCTTGCCGGGCTGGCCGGGCTTGGTGTGGCGGCCGCCGCACCTCCAAACTTCAAAAATTTGCCCACATCGCGCAGGTATTTTTCGACTGTCGCCGGGCTGCGCTCGCGGTCAAACAGGTGCCGACGAAAGCCCTGCATCGCGCCGCTGATTTCAAATTCGTTCATATGCTTCCTCCCAAATTTGATACCACTATTGTACCAAATCTTGCGGGGTGGAGTCCATAAACAAAAAACGGTCAGGCCTCGAACGCTTTTAGCGTTCTTCAACCTGACCGTTGTTTTTGCGCATACGCGCGAAGCTGGTCGAAAGTTTTGGGGGGCAATCAAAATCGCTTTTTGAGCGCCACCGCCAGTGCTGTGCCCAAAATGCCGCAGCAGACCAGCTCCCCGAGCGCCACACCCGCCGCGACGAGGTACCACACCGTCTCAACACGGTACACAAGCACCAGCACCGGCGTCATTATGACGACATTGGCAATTATCGTCGGTATTGCTGCCACATACGGCCAGCGGCGCAGCGCATATGCGCCGAGCGCCCCCACCAGCGTCGCAAGTGAGCCAAAAATGACATCCAACCAAACGCCACCACTCACTAAATTCGCGATAAAACAGCCTATCGTCAGTCCCGGTATGGCGGACGGCATAAATGCCGGCAGCACACACAGCATTTCCGATATACGCAGCTGAACCGCCCCCGACGCCAGCCCAAAGGCTGACGAGATCAGCGTCAACACAACGTAAAGCGCGGCGATAACCGCCGCACGGCACAGCCCGCGCGTGCTGAAACGCAGCTTGTTTTTCATTTTTTGTTCTCCTTAGTTTTGTTTTGGGTGAGGATGGTCACGAACTCACCTGTTTATTAATTTGCAACGAGCGCATCAAACGCCGCGCGGAAATCAGCGTACATGTAAAGCGACCCCAGCGCCACCAGCGGCGTCCCAGTCGCGCGGCAGTGCTCGTAGGCCGCAGCCAGCGCCCGGCTCATGCTGTCATATGCGTCAGCGGTAACTCCCCGCTCTGCCAACGTCGCCGCCCACCTGTCGGCGCTCAACGCGCGCGGACTCGGCGGCGTCACGCAAAATGCACACTCGCCAACCTCAGCGAGCATGTCCGCCATGTGGCAGTAGTCCTTGTCCGCCAGCACACCGCTGAGCAGCGCCACACGGCGCTCACCGAATATGCCGCGAATGCTGTCGACCGCCGCGCGAACACCCTGCGGATTGTGCGAGCCGTCATATATTACAACGGGATCCGTCCCCAGGCGTTCAAAGCGCGCCGGCCAGCGCGTCGCCACCAAGCCGCGACGCAAAGCGTCCTCACTTATGCTGAGCCCGCGCTCGCGCAGTAGTGACACAGCCGCTACGACACTGGCAGCGTTACGCGGCTGGTACAGCCCCAGCAGCGATATCCTCAGATCACGCAGACCCGCATAATCAAACGTCGTGCCCTCAAGCGTCGGCCGAACGTTGGTGAGAGCGGCATAGTCCACAGCGTGAAGAACCGCCCCGCGAGCCGACGCTATATCGGCTATTACGCGCCCTGCGACGGCATCCGTCCCGCCCCAGTGAACCGGGCAGCCCGGCTTGATTATCCCCGCCTTCTCGGCGGCTATCTTGTCGACTGTGTCGCCCAGAAAGGCAGTGTGATCCAGCGCAATGCCGGTGATGACGGATAGCACCGGCTGCTCGATTATGTTCGTCGCGTCGAGCCTACCGCCCATGCCAACCTCCAGCACCACAACGTCGCAGTCGTGCCGCCGGAAATACTCAAACGCTATCGCCGTAATGATCTCAAACTCGGTCGGCTTGCTCTCCATGCGCTCGATCAGCGGCGCGATGAGCGTCGTAAGCTCGGCCAGCTCGTCGTCGGAAATGTCAATGCCGTCAATGCTCATGCGCTCGTTGAAGCGCAGCACATAGGGCGAGGTGTACAGCCCCGTGCGGTAGCCCGCCTCGCGCAGCACCGACGCCGTCATAGCGCAGAACGAGCCCTTACCGTTCGTTCCCGCCACATGCACAAAGCGCATGCCGCGCTGCGGGTTGCCCAGCGCCGCGCACAGCTCCGTGATGCGCTCAAGCCCGGGACGACTGCCCATCCAGGCAGTGGATTCGATGTAAGCAACAGCCTCACTGTAATTCATGTATATCCCCCTCCCTCATTTGACCGCACGCAGCGCCGCGATAGGCTTGGCGCGAAGCAGCAGTAGCACTGTCACACATTCCAGCGCACCTATCACAGAATAGGTCAGCAGCCGCCACAGCATAAGCTCAGCCAGCCCCATGCTGTAGCTGGACAGATACCACGAGGCCAGCCCCAGCGACTTGAGCACGACCGAGCCCACAATGTGCGCCAGCGCCGCGCTCAGTGCGCAGGAAAGCCACAGCGGCCGCCTCACAACATAGCAGGAAATAAGCCCCGCTATCAGCCCGAAGGCGCCCGCGCCCAGCGTCACCATGGGATTTATGGTGTAGCCATACAAAAGGCAGCCGACGAGGTCGGCAACAATGCCGGTCATAGCCCCGACGACGGGGCCGAAGCAGATGCCCGAGAACAGTATCGGCAGATTTTCAAAGCTGATACGAATAATGTTTGAGAACGGGTTCGGGATCTGCAAAAACTTGCCAAGTATCAGGCTCATGGCCGCCAGCATGGCCGCGACAGCCATGATGCGGGGCGTTCCGAACAGCGGGAGCCGCCGCTGCGCAGCTTTTTTTTCAGACATACAAAAAACCTCCTTTTTCCCATACTTTATATGGCAAAAAAGAGGACTCGCGCATGCTGTCGTGCAGTCTGAGGGCCTTTACGTTGCCGTATGAAGCGGGATGCAGAGCCCTGACCGCAGGTATCCCCTTCGTCCGGCTGACAACTCCCCGTTCAGCCGGCACTTAACGCCCGGACTCTTACTCTTCAAGCATAATAGGTGCGGCGACGCTCGCCGTACCCGAATATTATACACCCGCCCGCCCCCATTGTCAAGGGGCGGGCGGGCATTTTAGCCGTTGGCTAAATAATTATTCTGAAAGACTTGCCAGTGCGCCGTTGATCTCGTCCAGTGCGCCCTGCATCACGCGGGCACCACCCTTAAACTGGCTGGACCAAATGTTAGGCGGGTTGGTGCCGTCTGCGATCTTGCGGAACAGTCTCCAGGTCAGATCCTTAAGCTCGGTGCAGAACAGACGTCCAACATCGATGCTGACACCGTCGCGGATGATGTCGTACATTCTCGCCGACTCGTCATCCTTGGAATACTTATACTTCATAGATGTCTCAAACAGCATGGGGGTAACATTTCTGTAGCCCTCAGAGCCCAGGCACTCAAGTACTGCGGCCGCCATATCAGGCTCCTTGCAGGCGACGGATATCTCATATGTAGTATACGGGAAAGCCATGCAGGTGACATAATCCTCCTGAGCCTCATCAAACTTCGGGACAGGAACTATGCCATATTCAAAGTCGATATCGTCCTTGCGAAGCAGACCCATGTAGGAGCGATCCAGCGTAAACAGCGTGTTGCCCTTGGCAAAGACCGCGCCGGTCGAGCCGTTGTAGCCGTCCTGACCCTCGTGCATAAAGGCATAGATGTCCTCAAGCAGCTTAATGGTCTTCTCGGAGTTGAAGCTGCTGGAAATGACCAGCTGCTCATTTGCATCCTTGACTATAGTCTCAAGCCCAGCTCCGGTGAAGAAGGCGTCGTAATGTATGCTGGCAGTGCAAAGACCGTAGGTATCGTCCTGGTCGCGCACGCCGTCAGAGTTGTTGTCGACATACAGATTGGTGGCCATTTCAAACATCTTTGTGTAGGTCCAGGCGCCGGAGTCAACCAGCTCGTAGGGGCTCTCAAGCGCATTAATCTCGAGTATCTGCTTGTTGAAGAAGACAGCATACATAAAGTGCAGCATGTTAGTGGATATATCGCCGG
The DNA here is from genome assembly GCA_964463325.1 of uncultured Lachnospiraceae bacterium. GTDB lineage: Bacteria > Bacillota > Clostridia > Oscillospirales > CAG-272 > UMGS1002. The sequence continues at coordinate 4,006 of CAYXBY010000009.1, forward strand.
AGCAGAAATACAGCTTGCCGTTGATAGTCGCCTTGTCTATAAGCGAGGACGGCCACCAGGGCTTGTCAAAATCAAGGTACTCGCGCTCCATCAGGTTGCGGGAATAGCCGCGCACAGCCATAGTCGCACCCGTCATGCTGTAGCCTGCAAAAATATCATAATCGCCGCCGGACTGTATGCTGGCATTTGCAGCACTGATCCAATCTGCCTGGTGGTTATAATCGCCCGTCACGGGAATAAAGCTGAGCGTGACGCCAAGGCGCTCCTCTGTATTAATATTTCTCAGATATATGCTGTCGCCGACGAGGTCACCCGTCTGATCCTGCACCTCAAACTCGGGCTGCTCGGAATTCCAGCACATGATGGATATCGTCTTATTGCCGAAATTGAGGTCAGAGGGCAAATCATCCTTTAGATAACCCTGCGCATCGTATTTATCATCGTCGACGCCGGGAGTGACATTTGGATTGTCGGGATTGCCCGGATTGTCCGAATTTGCCGGGTTATTTGACTCGCCGGGTGTCGGTGTAGTTTGCGCTTCGTCATCATTCGGATTTTCAGCGCAGGCAACCAATGCCACAAGGAGCATCAGCAGCGCCATTATCAATGCAAGCGTTCTTTTCATAGTGGAGTTCCTTTCTTAGCGTACTGGCCGCACGGCCTGCGGTCTTTTTGTAGCTTACTACAGCTTAATTATAACTGCTCGAGCCTACTTTGTCAATAAAAATGAAAAATAAAGCCACTTTTTAAAATTATTCAGCCACAAATCGTAACTTATCGGTTGACGCGCAGCTCGATTGATGGTACAATAGTCTCAACCAAAAGCGAAAGGAAGGAAAACGCACATGGAGCTCCCGACAATAAGATACGCGCTCGAGCGTACTCGCCAGGCTGATAGCACTATCCCGGCGCACATACATCCCACCTGGGAGCTGATATACTACCTTGATGGCGATGGGCAGACCGTCATAGGCGAAACAAGCTATGAATACTCCTCCGGCATGCTGTGTCTCATCCCACCCGAGACCGAGCACCTTGAGAATATTCGCACCGAAACACACCTGATATTCTGCACCTTTATGCCTGCCCAGCTGAAATGCACCGCCGGGCTTTATCCCGGCAGCGTCGAGCTGACCGCGCTGATGCACAGACTGGTCTCGACGGCATCGGACGGCGGCGACACCTCGCTTGAGATAGCCTCGCTGTATCTCGCTATTGTGCTGCTGCGCCTGACCGAGCAGAATGGTCTGTCAGGCACAGTCATGCATGTGGGCAACCGCTCGCTCGATTGTACGCTGCAATATATCTCAGACTACTACAACACCGACATTGACCTTGCCGCGCTGGCCGCCATGGTCGGCTACAGCTACGACCGCTTTCGTCATCTTTTCCGTCAACGCTATGGTATTCCGCCCAAGCAAATGATACTTCTGCGCCGCATTGACGCTGCCAAGGAGCAGCTCCGCCGCGACGGCTCGATCACAAGCATCGCCGCCTCCTGCGGCTTTTCGTCGCTATCACAGTTCACCACCAGCTTTCGCCGCGCTACCGGCATGACGCCGGGCGAATATCGCGCCAAAAGCATATGCGGTAAAAAATGATGCACTGACAGTCTCCGCACCCCGCAAACGCCGTATGTGCTGAATAATATCTAAGTTTACATCAAATACTAAGCTCGGGACTACCCCAAGGCTTTGAAAGTGACCCGCCGCGGCATTTTTGAAGCTTTGGTGGGCTCCGGAGCTTTTTTGAGCTCTGCCAACCTGTGTCGAGCAGCTAAAAGCCGAGCAGCCCGCCAATTAACCGTTGTGGAGAAAGGGATCTCATGTATCTGCATGGTAAAAGACCGCACGGCGCGGCGTACCGCGGTATGCCCAAGCGCCTGCTTGATATAATACTTTCCGCCGCAGCCATAGTCGTCATGGCATTGCCCATGCTGCTGTGCGCCGCGGCGATATATATTGACGACGGCGGGCCGGTCATATTTCGGCAGTGGCGCATGGGCGCTGACCGCCGGCCGTTTATTTGTCTCAAATTTCGCACCATGACGCGAGGTGCACCGCACAGCTGTGCCACGGCAGAGCTGCGCTCACCCGAGCGTTTTATCACGCGCGTCGGCGCAGTGCTGCGCGCCACCAGTCTCGACGAGCTGCCGCAGCTGTTCAACGTGCTGCGTGGCGAAATGAGCCTCATTGGCCCGCGCCCTGTCATTTGCGAGGAGCGCGAGCTGATATGCCTGCGGGACAGCCTCGGCGTCTATGCCATCCGCCCCGGCATAACAGGACTTGCGCAGGTGCGCGGGCGCGATTCGGTATCACTGCGGCGCAAGGCCGCCTACGACGCACAGTATATGGAAAACATGTCGTTTTCACTCGACGCGCGTCTGCTGTGGCAGACTATTATTAATGTAGTAAACCGGCGCGGCGTGATAGAGGGGCGGCCGCAGTCGGCACGGCACGGTGGATAAGCGCGCGCTGGCGGGATCGGCCGTCGCAGCCATCGCCGCGCAGGGTGTCACGGTGGCAGTCAGCGCGCTGACGGTGCTGCTACTGGCGCATCGGCTCGACGAGGGACAATACGGACTGTGGCAGTTTTTTCTGCTGATCGGCAGCTATTCTGGGCTGCTGCATCTCGGGCTGTGTGACGGCGTATATCTGACCTGCGGCGGCCTGCGGCGTGATCAGCTCGACGCGCCGCGGCTGGGCACGCTTTTTCGCAGCATGACGCTGCTCCAGCTGGCAGCCGCCGTCGTGCTCTCACTTGCGGCATCGGCATTTGGCAGCGGCGCGCGTCTGACGGCCATAGTCGCCGCGCTGATATATATGCCTGTCTTCAACGCGCATGCCTACCTCGGCTGCATCGCTCAGGCAACCGGACACTGCGGCTGCTATTCGGCCTCGGTAATGCTGGACAGGGTGTGCTTCGCGGGCGGTACGTTGGTCGCGTTTTGGCTTGGCGCACAAAGCTTTTTGACGTTTGCCGTCATCACTGTGGCCGCGCGGCTTTGTGCGCTGCTGCTGCTGACTGTGACCGAGCGCCGCGTCGTTTTTGCACCTCATCTTCGGGTGCACGAGCCGGGGCGCGAACTGCGCCCCGGCTCGCGGCTGCTGATGGGCAATCTTTTGGGGCAGCTGACGACGGGTGCTCCCCGCTGGGCGGTGCTGTTCAGCCTTGGCGAAGCGGAGCTGGGGCGCATATCACTGCTGATAACGCTGTCCGGCATGCTGACGCAGCTGGCCTCGCAGCTGGGCATGGTGCTGTTCCCCGCCCTGCGGCGCGAGACGGCGCTCGGCGAGCGGACAATGAACAGCCTGCGGCGGTGGGCGCGGCTGCTGCCGCTGCTGCTGCTTTTGCTGCACCCGCTGCGGTGGGTCATCGGCCGACTGCTGCCGCGCTACGCCGACGACTCGCAGCTGCTCGCCATACTGCTCCCCACTGCGCTGCTCGACATGCACACCCAGCTGGTCAGCTTGACAGAGCTCAAGGTGCGGCGGCTGGAGGGACGCCTGCTGGCGCTGGAATGCAGCGCCGGGCTTGCCGCTCTCGCGCTCTGCCTCGGTGCGGCGCTCGTCGGCGCGGGACGCGGCGTCATTTTGACGCTGTCGACGCTCGTGGCGGCCGGGCGCTGCGTCGCCGCCGAGGCGCTCTGCCGCGGGGCATCCGGCCGCGCTCTCAAGCGCCTGCGCTCCGCTCTCCCGACTGTCATTTTTGCGCTTTTCTGTCTTGCAACCATACCTCTGCGCCTGTGCGGCGTCGGCGCCGCATGGCTGCTCACGCTTTACGGCGCATATGGGCTGTTTAACGTTCTGTGGGAGAAAAAGCACAGGGCCTCCGAGCTGCGCCGCCAAAAAAGGCTTATATAAGACGCTCGTCGTTTGACGATGTCTCATATAAGCCATTTTTCAAAGTTTTTGAAGACTATCCGATCAATCGATGTCGGCAACGACGGTCTCAGGCGGCGTTTCGAGTAGATTGGGGTTTTCCACCAACCGCTTGAACAGCTTGAAGGCCGAGGCGTAGTAATAGCCGTCGCAGATACGCTCGTCGGTCACGGCTTTAAGGTCGATGTATCTGCGCTTGAAGACATTGCCCTCCGTATCCATCTCGTTGACGGTGCGCTTGGCGCCATAGGCGAGGAAGACGGGCAGGTTGCCAAAGTCATAAATGTGGTGATAGATAGGCTTGATGCCAAGCGAGCCCATGCTGGTGATTATCATCGAGCCATGGAAGGGGCTGAGCTCCAGCAGCTTGCGCGGCAGCAGATCGAAGTAGTCGAGGAAGAACAGCAGCTTGACCGTCCAGCGCAGCAGCAGACCCGGGATAAAGACCAGTGCGCGGTTGAGCTTGTCAAAAGAATTGGTCTCGCCGGCCTTGTTGTTGGCCTGAACGGCGGCGTTGAATTTTTCGTAGACGTCATCGACGGTGTCTGTCGGCTCGAATTTCACCTTAATGCAGGTGTCGGGCGAATCGATCGCCATGGTGCGCTTGACGACCATGACCACCGATATTTCGTTGCGTGCAAATATCTTTTGCCCGCTGACGAAGCGGTTGATGGCCGGGCGCTGTGAGATGGTGCGGACGTAGGCGGCAAGTATAACATGCAGCATGCCGAACTGCATCTTGCCCTCCTTGACCTTGCGACGGCAGAAGGCATCGGCCTTGCCGATGTTAAAGCTGTCCGCAAAGGTGTTGCAGGCATCGGAGCGGCGAGCCATGATGTAGGGCATAAAGCGAGTCATTACCTGAAGAGTCCTCACCTTGCGCCCCTCACGGCGGTCACCGAAGCGGCGCCTTGGCTTTTTGGGGGTTGTTTCTGTCATTTTGTGCTCCAGAATATATATATTTATCTCAGGCACGGGTGCTGTGTTGTCGCGCGGGCGCTGCATGCTTGGTGCTGAATAAGTGAGCATAGCGCTCCAAAACTGCCATAGCAGCTTGATGGTCGGCAAATTGCCGTGACGCCGACCGAATTGCAGTACCTTGCGACGCACTCATACCGTGGATATCCTGATATATCACGATATATTTTTCTGTATGTCGTTTTTTGCTCATCAATTGTACCACACATTTTGAAAAAATGCAATAGCTTATGCCTCAATATTAATAAAACGTGAATAAATACACGTCCCCTGCCGCATAATCTGAGCGGAGGTGAGCAGATGAAACACATTGATATCAAACAGCTTTTGGCCATTCCAAACCTATTCGGCTACTATCGCATGCTGCTGATCCCGGAGTTTATCTGGCTTTATATTCTGGAGCAATACAGCCTCGCGCTGGTTGTACTGTGTCTTTCCGCACTGTCGGATCTGCTCGACGGACGCGCCGCGCGAGCGCTGGGGCAGGTGACGCCGCTGGGGCGGGTCATTGATCCGCTGGCGGACAAGCTGACTCAGCTATGTGTGATCGGCTGCCTGGCCGCGCGGCGCGACGATGTTATCATCATACTGATATTGTTGATACTCAAGGAGCTTGGTGCGGCGGTGGCGGGTCTGTGTCTGCTGGGGCGTGGCGGCGAGCCGTTTGACTCGCGCTGGTACGGCAAGCTTTCGACTGCGGGACTGTACATTTTATGCGGACTGCTGATATGCGGCATACTGCCGAGCGTCGTCGAGGGTGTGCTGATATGGGTGCAGCTGGGGCTGACGACGGTGTCACTGGTGCTGTATTCGGGCGAATTTGCCCGCAGGTGCATGTCGAGATAAGCTTCAGCCCTCTGCTATCGGGAGCTCCAGCAGCTGGGCGATGGCCTGATTTGCCGCCAGCGTGCGCAGATATGCCCGCTCGCGGTGCGGCGACAGCCGAAGCAGCCGCGCCCTCTCGCCCTCAGCGGTGCTTATGGCTATCCACACCGTCCCGACCGGCTTTTCGGGCGTGCCGCCGCCGGGACCGGCAATGCCAGTCGTCGATATTCCAACATCGGTGCCCAACCGCTCGCGCACGCCGCGCGCCATTTGCAGCGCCACCTGCTCGGAGACGGCGCCGTGCTCGTCAAGCGTCGAGGGCTCGACGCCCAGCAGCCGAACCTTGGCTTCATTTGAGTACGTCACGCAGCCGCCCATAAAAACGTCCGAGCAGCCGGCAATGTCGGTCAGCCGCTTGGCCACAAGGCCGCCCGTGCAGGACTCGGCACAGGACACCGTCAGTCCCTGCTCACGCAGGCGGCGTATGGCTGTGTCCTCTATCGACGGCGAATCAACATCAAAAATATACGGCGCAACCGGCGTCGTGCGCACCCTTGCGATCATGTCGTCACACATCTCGCGCGCCGCCGACTCGGTCTCAGCCCGCGCCGTCACTCGCAGACGAACCTCACCCGCGCCGCAATATGGCGCCAAGGTGGGGTTATTTGCGCTGTCCATCAGCGGGCGCAATGCATCCTCCACAGCAGACTCGCCCATGCCGAGAATGTTTATGTTGCGGCTGACCAGCACGCCACCCGTGCACTGCGACAGATAGGGCATGACCTGCTCGTCAAACAGCGGCTCCAGCTCGCGCGGCGGCCCCGGCAGCATGATGACCGTCCGCTCGCCATCGAGCCCCGGCAGCTCACCCACAAGCGCCAGCGCGGGCGCTGTGCCGTAGTCGTTGGGAAAAATGACCGCGCCGCGCGGCATCATGGCCTGCTTGACGTTGTTTTCGGTCATGTGCCGTGCGCACTCGGCAAAATACTGCCGTATCCGCTCAAGCGACGGCTCGTGCAGCAACAGCTCGCGGCCAAACAGCTGTGCGACCGTCTCCTTAGTCAGGTCGTCGCAGGTGGGACCCAGTCCGCCGCTCATAACGACCAGCTCAGCGCGTGAAAACGCCTCGCGCAGTGCCGCACTCAGCCGTTCGGGGTTGTCTCCAACCACGCCCTGACGGTAAACGGCTATCCCCAGCTCAGCCAGACGGCGGGCAAGGTAAGCCGCGTTGGTGTTGACGATGTCACCCAACAGCAGCTCGGTGCCGACGCACAGTATCTCAGCGCTATGTATGCTTTTCATGGTATCACCTTCTTTTTTTGATACGTAAATTATAGCAAAAAAGCGTGCACTTGTAAAGCAGATGCGCAAAAATACTTGCATATTGCATGGCTTTGTTGTATAATAGAGGGAAGTGAGGTGATAAACGTGTCAACAGCTCTCACAGGCTGCCATCTCTGCCCGCATGAGTGCGGGGTCGACCGCGCGGCGGGACAGCGGGGACGCTGCGGCGTCGGAGCTGAGCTTTTAGTAGCGCGTGCTGCCCCGCATATGTGGGAGGAGCCCTGCATAAGCGGCAAGCGCGGCGCGGGCGCCATATTTTTCGGCGGCTGCTCGCTCGGCTGCGTGTTTTGCCAAAACCGCACGCTCAGTCACGACGGCTACGGCGCCGTCGTCAGCGAGGCGCGGCTGGGCGAGATAATGCTCGAGCTGCAGGAGCGCGGCGTGCACAATATCGACCTCGTCACACCCACGCACTTTGCCGACGCCATCGCGCGAGTGCTCGAGCATGTCCGTCCGCGGCTGCACATTCCCGTGATATACAACTGTGGCGGCTATGAGCGCGTCGAAACGCTGCGGCGTCTGGAGGGGCTGGTGGACGTCTACCTTCCCGACCTCAAATATGCCTCGAGCGAGACGGCACTGCGCTATTCCGGCGCCGCCGACTACCCCAAGTGTGCGCTGTCGGCGCTTCGTGAGATGCGCCGCCAGTGCGGCGCCGTCCGCCTTGACGCTGACGGTATGATTGAGCGCGGCGTCATAGTGCGTCACCTGATACTGCCCGGCTGCCGGCACGATTCCATCGCGCTGCTGCGGGGGCTGGCCGAAACGGTGCCGGTGCATGACATACGTTTGAGCCTGATGCGCCAGTACACACCCGACTTTGTCGACCGCGCTCGCTACCCCGAGCTCGGCCGCCGTCTGACCGGCTTTGAGTACACCTCGGTGCTCGAGGTGGCGGAGCAGCTTGGATTTGAGGGCTATTGCCAGCAATCCGACTCCGCCAGCGCGGCATACACACCCACATTCGACCTTGCCGGCGTCACGCGCCGACAGCCCCACGATTAATAAAACACCTTACCATCCCGACGAAGCCCCGGAGGAACGACCATGAAAAAAGCCATCCGTTCAAGTACCCTGTCAAATCGCGCATGCCTTGTGTTATGCGTGATTTTGGCGTTGGCGCTGCTTTTCATGATGTTCGTCGGCGAATGCAGACTTGCCGAGATATACGAATGCCTCAGCGCAGGCCGAGAAGACGTTCGGCAACATCTTGTCGCCGAGCAAAGGCTGCGCAATCAATACAATTTGGCATTAAACTACAGCAACACCACCGCCATATCGGGAAAGGCGCCGATCTTTATGCTGTTTCTTGCTGCGGACAGCTCGCTGATTCAAAACGCCGCCCCCATAATGGCGCAATACGGCTATACCGGCGCGTTTCTGGTTGGTGGCAGCACACCTGACGCCGGACTGGCGCAGAGCAGCGGGCTCAAGGTGCTGACCGATGCCGGCTGGCAGACTGTGCTTGGCGGCTCAGGCAATGTCGATCTGCGGCAGGATAGCAGCGCGGAGGCCTTCGGGCAGTATATATCGAGCGTCCGGCAGCAGCTGTCACTGCGCGGCCTGCCAGCACCGGCGTCATACTACCTCGAGGAGCCCGACATAAGCGACGCCTGCCTTGAGCAGCTGAGCAAAATGGGCTTTCACCTGGTCATTCAGGGCTATGCCGAGGCACGTCAGATTGACCGATATACCGGCCGCTGGCGCTACGACATGTATTTTTGCGGTTCGGCAACGCTGCGCAATGTCGACTCGCATATTCAGCTTGCCGTCAGCGAGGCAGGACAGCGCAGCGGCTCCATGGTCGTAAAAACACGCCGCGTCACTGACACCGAAGCGGATGACTCCCTCGACAGCTCGACCGAGCGGCTGCATCAGTGCCTGACATGGTTCGACGAGGGCAGCAACCGCTATAATTTTGAAGTCTCTACGCCCGAGGGCATGTATTCCGACAAGCACGGTGACTACCGTCGCCTGCTCGAGCTCTCTGCGGGCTATGACACGCCTGAGAAATATATCGCTGCGCTAAAGCAGAGCATTGAGCAGAGCAGCCGCGAAACCGCAGATATTATCGGCAAGCTGCATCAAAGCATTCCAAGCCCCTATCAGTTTGAAGATTTTGTGCGCTTTGTGTCATCTCATACGCCGGGCGAGCTGATACAGCTGATGCGCGACCGCCGCGCCGCCTGACACACTGTCGCATTTGCCATAATCAAAAAAGGTTCGCCGAGAGCATCGACGAACCTAAACATATAATTTTAATCAAACAGCGGGGTCGAGAGGTATCTCTCGCCGGTGTCCGGCAGTATGATGGCTATCTGTGCGCCCTCGGGCAGCTCGGCTGCCAGCTTGACAGCCGCCGCAACGGCGCAGCCGGACGAAATGCCGCACAGCAGCCCCTCCTCACGCCCCAGCCGACGCGCATATTCGTATGCCTCGGACGTTGAGACCGTTATAACGCGGTCGACCAGCGCCGAGTCATAGTTGCCCGGCACAAAATTGGCGCCGATGCCCTGTATGCCGTGTGCGCCGGCGCGTCCCTCAGACAGCAACGGCGATTCGGCCGGCTCTGCCGCTGCCAGCAGCAGCGACGGCTTTTGCTCTTTAAGGTAGCGTCCCGCGCCGCACAGCGAGCCGCCCGTTCCAACGCCGGCGACCAGCGCATCCAGCCGTCCCTCGGTGTCGCGCCACAGTTCGGGGCCGGTGGTGCGGTAATGCGCGTCGGGATTGGCAGGGTTGTCAAACTGCCCCGCAAGCAGGGCGCCCGGTGTGCTGTCGACTATCTCCTGCGCCCTCGCCACGGCGCCCGCCATGCCCTCCTTGGCCGGTGTCAGTACGATCTCGGCGCCGTATGCCGCTATCAGACGGCGGCGCTCAACGCTCATGCTCTCAGGCATGGTCAGTATCACGTGGTAGCCCAGTACCGCCGCGACGGCGGCGAGACCGATGCCGGTGTTGCCGCTTGTCGGCTCGACCAGCGTGTCGCCCGGATGCAGCCGCCCATCGGCCTCCGCCGTGCGTATCATGGACAGCGCAATGCGATCCTTGGCGCTGCCGGCGGGATTGAAGCGCTCCAGCTTGCCAAGCAGACGCGCATGCACGCCCGCCGACGCGGCAAGCCGATCAAGTGCCACCAGCGGCGTGCCGCCGATGAGCTCAGTCATATCATTGTAAATCATTGCTTTTTTCCTCTTTTTCTTTACGGAGCCGTGTAAGCTCTTTTTCCATTTCCTCCATGCGTGCATTTATGCGGCAGAGCTCCTGTGAGACCGGGTCGGGAATGTGGACCTGGTCAAGCTCGGGACGCGCCTCGCAGCCCTTTTTGCGCACTATGCGTGCAGGTATGCCGACAGCAGTCGTCCCCTCGGGCACCTCGGACAGCACGACCGCGCCCGACGCTATCTTCGCCCGATCCCCCACTTTAAAGGGACCGAGTATCTTAGCGCCCGCGCCGACCATGACGCGGTTGCCCAACGTCGGGTGACGCTTGCCCACATCCTTGCCGGTGCCGCCCAGCGTTGCGCCCTGATATATGGTGCAATAATCGCCTATCTCAGCCGTTTCGCCTATAACGACGCCCATGCCGTGGTCGATGAACAAACACCTCCCTATCTTGGCGCCGGGGTGTATCTCAATGCCCGTCCAAAAGCGGCCGCGCTGCGATATCCACCGCGCGACAAAATACCAGTGTATATTGTAAAAGAAGTGTGCGACCCTGTAGAACACCAGCGCATGCACGCCGGAATAAAGCAGCAGTATCTGCGCGGCGTTTTTGGCCGCCGGGTCACGCTCCTTGATGGAGCGCACGAATTCTCTCAAGCTCTTAAACATACCGTATTCCCTTGATCCTGAATATATTATACACTATTATTATATAACTTTCTCACACGATTGTCAATAATTAGCTCCTTTCATCCCAAAAATTCATCAACATGCTTGAAAATTTGGGCATGGCATGCTACAATTGTGCCGCCATAAACAAAGGAGATAAAATAAAAATAAAAAGGAGACTGTCTATCATGCTTTGTGCAACAATGCCGCTGTCAATGGCCGCCCGCGGCAACGGCGGCTCAGGGAACGTCACCACCCCCGCCGATACCGGTGCGACGCTTGATCCGTCAAAGGAATACCGCATTCTGCTCATCGGCAACAGCTTCACCTACTACAACGACATGAACCAGCCCAACGGCATACTTTACCAGATCGCCACCGCCGCGGGCTATAAGGTGACCGTCGACTCTGTCTACAAGGGCGGCTATTATCTGCACCAGCATCTCGACGAGAATGATGAATACGGTCGGCAGGTGCTGCTGCGGCTGCGCTCGGGCGTCAAGTATGACGCTGTCGTCATTCAGGATCAGAGCAATGTGCCCATCTCCAACCCCGCCGATTTTTACGACTCCTGCCGCGAGTTCAAGACGCTGGTCGAGGCCGCCGGCGCTCAGCTCTACCTATATGAGACCTGGGGCTACAAGGATGGGCAGTCGACCCTTACCGGATACGGCCGCGACACGCTCGACATGGAAATGAAGCTCCGCGCCGCCAGCGCCGCCATTGCAGACGAGCTTGACATACCTGTCATATACGTTGGCGCCGCCTTTTCCAAAAGCTATTCCGAGCACCCCGAGATAGAGCTGTACCACGCCGATCTCAAGCATCCTGGCGTTATGGGCAGCTACCTCATTGCATGGACGATATTCGGCACCGTCCTTGGCGTCGACCCGGCCACGCTTGACTACAACGGCCTGCTGCCGCAGAAATATGCCGCCTCGCTGCGCGCCACTGCCTCATATATCATCAAAAACGGCGCGCCCGTGGACGCCGCCTATACCACGTCATCCCTCGGCGTGACAAAAAAATAATGCGAAAAGTGCCGTCGGGGCTCTGGGAGCCCCGACGGCACTATTTTATCGTGTGCAGCGACAGCGTCACTCAAGCTCAATAACAGCGCCCACCGGGTGGTGATCCGAGATATACACGCCGTCGACGCCCTCGTCTGGCACGATGAACGAATCGGCAGGGTCGCAGGCGAGGTTGGTGAATATGTAATCTATCTTGGGCTTTTCCTTGCGCTGGCCAAAGCCGTGGAAGGTTCCACCCAGCAGCGCGGTGGCGTCGGTCACAGGGAAGCCGGGAACGGCGGTTATGACCTTTATCTCGGCTGCCTCGGGACGGGCGTTGAAATCGCCTGTCAGCACAAAGCGATAGGGCTGTGAGGACAAAAACTGCATCAGCTGCGCCGCGCCCAGCAGGCGGGCAGTCGGCCCCTTGTGATCAAGGTGCGTGTTGCAAAAGACGAACGGCGTCGGGCACTCCACATGCTTGAGGCAGACGGCCGTGGTTATGCGCGGGCAGCTGCTCTGGTCGAGGCCGTAGCGCGAGCCGGGCACCTCCGGCGTCATGGACAGCCAGAAATTGCGGCTCCAGAGCGCCTCAAAGGCGTCCTTGCGGTAGGCCAGCACGGCCGATTCACCGCGATAATCCGCGTCGCGCCCGCAGCCGACTATCATGTAGTCACTCAGCTCCTCGCGCAGCCACTCGCGCATGCCGTCCTTGGCCTCCTGAAAGCCGATAAGCTCGGGCGAATATTCGCGAATGGTGTCGAGTATGCGCCCGCGACGGTACGGAAATGCATTCGGGCCGTCAACCGGCGTATCTGTGCGAAGATTGAATGTAAAGACCTTTAATTTCATATGCTTCCTCCTGTGGGGGAATTTTATCCCCAGCTTAAAATTCATATGCGCTCTCCCATGTGGGCGTTTTCCCACACCTGACCAAATCGTGCGGCAGCCGAAGCTGCGCTGCTACAATTATATACCATGCCCGCAAAATTTGCAAGCAAATTTACGTTTTTTTGCGCAAGATTATTGACAAAAAGCCGCCGCTGTGCTACCATATCACCGAAGATATACAATTGTCCGTCTGAAAGGAGCTTATATGACACTTGATAAGCTACAGCCCGGTCAGGGTGGTGTGATAGCCGCTGTCGGCGGCGAGGGCGCACTGCGCCTGCGACTGCTCGACATGGGACTGATCCCCGGCACCGCCGTCACCGTCCGCAAGATCGCGCCGCTCGGCGACCCCATCGAGATACATATCCGCGGCTACGAGCTGACACTGCGCTTGGAGGACGCCTCCTACATCACCATGGAGGACGGGGGTGAGCGCAAATGATATTTGCCTTAGCCGGCAATCAAAACTGCGGCAAAACGACGCTGTTTAACGCACTCACCGGGTCAAATCAGCACGTCGGCAACTTCCCCGGCGTCACCGTCGACCAAAAGGTGGGCGAGATGCGGCTGGCACGCGGCAATTCTGTCGTCGACCTGCCCGGTATCTACTCCATCCGCCCCTACTCGCCCGAGGAGATCGTCACGCGCGATTTTATACTCAACCAAAAGCCGGATGGACTGATCAACATTGTCGACGCGACCAACATCGAGCGCAATCTCTACCTAACGTTACAGCTGCTCGAGCTGCACATCCCCACCGTCATCGCGCTCAACATGATGGACGAGGTGCGCGGCAACGGCGGCACCGTTGACATAAAAGGGCTGTCCGAGCGGCTGGGAGTGCCGGTCGTGCCGATATCGGCCGCACGCAGCGAGGGCATTGACGAGCTGGTGCGCGTGGCCGTCGAGACGGCGCGCGAGCGGAGATACCCGCAGGTGCTCGATTTTTGCGTGCCTGGGCCCGTCCACCGTTGTATTCACGCCGTCAGCCACATGATAGAGGATCACGCGCAGCGTGCCGACATTTCGCCGCGCTTTGCCGCCGTCCGTCTGATCGAGGGCGACGACCCCACCTTTCCCGCCCGTCTTGACCTGACGCAGAACGAGATCGAGACTCTTGAGCACACCGTCGCCGAGATGGAGGCCGACCGCGGCCTCGACCGCAGCGCGGCGCTGGCGGACATGCGCTACGCATTTATCGAGGCCGCCTGTGCCGGAACGGTCGTGCGCTGCCGCGAGTCGCGCGAGCATCGCCGCAGCCTCAAGATAGACAGCGTCGTCACCAACAAATACGCCGCAATCCCGATATTCATCGGTATCATGGCGTTGATATTCTGGCTAACCTTTGACGTCATCGGCCAGGGGCTTTCCGACCTGCTTGAGCTGGGCATCGGCGCGCTGACCGACGTCGTCGACGCCGCGCTGACCTCCTACGGCATTAATCCCGTGGTGCACAGCTTGGTGATCGACGGCATTTTCACCGGTGTGGGCAGTGTGCTGTCCTTCCTGCCCATCATTGTGGTGCTGTTTTTCTTTCTTTCGGTGCTTGAGGACACCGGATATATGGCGCGTGTGGCGTTCGTCATGGACAAGCTGCTGCGCAAGATAGGACTGTCCGGGCGCAGCTTTGTGCCCATGATAATCGGCTTTGGCTGCACCGTGCCAGCCGTCATGGCGACGCGGACGCTGCCCGGCGAGCGCGACCGCCGCATGACCATCCTGCTGACGCCGTTTATGAGCTGCTCAGCCAAGATCGCCATTTACGGCGTCTTCTGTACTGCCTTCTTCCCTCAGATATCGGCGCTCATGATGTGCATTTTGTACGTCCTCGGCATGCTGGTGGGTGTGATCGTGGCGCTGATAATGAGCAAAACGGTCTATCGCGGCAAGCCGGTGCCTTTCGTCATGGAGCTGCCCAACTACCGCTTCCCCTCACCGCGCAGCGTGCTGATGCTGATGTGGGACAAGGCCAAGGACTTTTTGCAGAAGGCGTTCACCGTCATATTTGCCGCGACGGTGGTCATTTGGTTCCTCGGCGCCTTTGATGCACACCTGAATTTCGTGACTGACAGTCAAAGCAGCCTGCTGGCCGCGATCGGGCAGCTTATCGCACCCATTTTCGCGCCGCTCGGCTTTGGCGACTGGCGCGCCTCGACCGCACTTATCGCCGGCTTTACGGCAAAGGAGTCGGTCGTCAGCACGCTGGGTGTGCTGATGGGCGGTGCCGAGCTTAACACGCTGTTCTCGCCGCTCTCGGCGCTCAGCTTTCTGGTGTTTACGCTGCTGTACACGCCCTGCGTGGCTGCCGTGGCCGCCATTCGGCGAGAGCTTGACTCGACCGTCAAGACGATCGGCGTGGTCGCCTTCCAGTGCGGCATTGCCTGGATATGCGCCTTCGCGGTCTACGCGATAGGCTCGCTGATAGTGTAAGCGCATGGGACTTTGGGATTATATCATTCTCGCGACGGTGGCGCTCGGGCTGTTTTGGGCCATTTTTGCAAGCGTTCGCCGCGCCCGCCGCGGCGGTGGCTGCTGCGGCGACTGCATGAGATGTCAGAGTGAATGTCACCGCGACAGGCGCAAATGACCTGAGCCACCGCACAAAAAACAACGGTTAGGACAACAGCCGCACAAGGCCGGCTGTCAACCTAACCGTTTTTTATGGTTCCCCTTAAGCTATCGTGATCAGACGGTAGCTTTTTTGATCCTTTTTTTCATTTTGCGCAGATCGCGCAGCATTTTGAAGGAATCACTGAAAACATGCACCTTGGATTCACGATGGTTTATCACCTTAACAGGCATCTCGCAGATGGCATATCCCAGCTTGCCCGCCCACAGTATGGCTTCAAAATCAAAGGCAAAGCCGTCGACCTCGGCGCGGGAGAATATCGCCTGCGCGGCGTCGCGGCGGAAGGCCTTGCAGCCGCACTGCGAATCCGACAGCTTAAAGCCGCCCGCAAGGCACAGCACCTTGATATAAGCCTTGGAAGCCAGCTTGCGCAGCGCAGTGTAGCCCTCGTAGCCATCGGCGCTGATGTTGCGCGAGCCTATGACAAGCCCGGCCTCGGGATGCTCGTCCAGCATGTCGGCCGCACGACCTATGACCTCAGTACCATAAGCAAGGTCAGCGTCAGTGAACATTACTATATCTCCCTCGGCGGCCAACATAGCCGTACGCACGGCGCAGCCCTTGCCGCGGTTATGCTCATAGCCCACGACACGCACATGCGGCAGCTCCAGCGCTCTTACGACATCGCCACAGCCGTCGGTGCTGCCGTCGTCCGAGAACAGCACCTCCCAGTCATCGCCGAAGCGACCGTTCATATATGTGCTCAGCTGCCGCGCACAGTCGGCAATTATTGATTTTTCATTGTACATTGGGATACAGACTGATATCTTCATCTTCAAGCTTCCTTCCGATACACAAAAATGTCAAAATCCACTACCGTTTCAAGGCTGTCGAGCCCGGCCAGCCGCTCACGCCCCGCAGCCGAGGTGCGATAGTAATAGGGTGTCATTGCAAATAGTGCCTGTACCTCCGATTGGTGCGTCAGCATCACGCTGTAGCGCACTCGCGCTGTCTCAAGAGGCGCAAAGCCATCGCCCGGCAGGTCGGCGCGGCGCTCATTAGGCGTGACGGTGTCATATATCACCGCTCGCAGCCCGGCGAGGTGATCACGCCCGGCGCCAGCCACAATAAGGTGTCCGCCCGGGCGCAGCACGCGCCAAAACTCCTCTGCGGCGCAGGGCGCGAATAAATTCATAACAAGGTCGGCTGAGCCGTCACGCACCGGCATGTCAAATATGCCGGCGACGGCAAACCCCGCCGACGACGACTGCCGCCGCGCCGCGCGCGCTGCCGCCGTCACAGCGTGCTTGGAGAGGTCGAGCCCCAGCAGCGCACCGCCCGAGGCGGACGCCGCCATTAGGCTGTAATAGCCGTCGCCGCAGCCGGCGTCGATGATAACGCCACCCTTGGCATAGCCTGCTACCCTGCGACAAACCTCATGTGCAAACGGTGCATAGTAGCCCGCCCCGAGGAAAGCCGTTCGGGCGCTGACCAGCTCACGCGAGTCGCCGTTGCCGCGCTGGCGTGGCCCCGCCAGGTTGACATACCCCGCCGACGCTATGTCAAAGCAATGCCGCCGCTCGCAGCTCAGCGAGCCGCCCGCCTCATGCAGCGCGTCTCCACAGACCGGGCAGCGCAGCACGCGCTCTATCAAGATACCATTCATTGCGAAACTCCAACCAGCACCGCATGCACCGCCAGACGCCCGCTTGCGCTGGTATTGAGGCAGGTGGACAGCGTCAGAAAGCGGTCTGTATTATAGAAGCTCAGGCCCTTAGAGAAGAACGACTTGTGCTGCCGCTCGTTCAGGTAATCGACCACGCTGTCACTCGAGGTGAAGAATATGCGGGAATAATCGCTGTTGCTCTCGGTGTTGTAGACCGAAAAGACCTCGTAGCTGTAAATACCTCTGAGCGTGTATATGGTGATCTTAGCGCTGTTGAAGTATTCCTGCTGCTTGAAATATTTCAGGTTGTGGAACATGGAGCCGTTATTCATGTTGTGACCATGCACCAGCGTTCCGAGATTACGCTCCAGCTGCTCCTGGCAGCGGTAGTCAAGGAATATCGCGCCCGCACGCAGCTCGCTGTTATCGTAGGCGTGATCGATGTAATATTCATCGTCCTCGCCCTGCACCAGCGGGTAGCTGATATCCTTTGAGGTGTCGTTTGGAAACTCAATATAGATGTAGCCGACGACGTCGTCATTCGTCGCCTTCAGCTGGCGGATAAACTCACATGCGTTGAGAAAGCGTTCGCTGTAAACAGGCGCGGGAGGCGTTGTGTCAGCCGTAGTGGTGTCGGCAGGAGGCATCGACGACTCCGGGGCGTCCGGCGGCGTTGTGACGTCGGGCTGGGGGAGTGTCGTCACATCGGGAACCTCCAGCAGCCCCGGGCCGCGCGTCCATATGTCAGTGACGGTGTTCTGACCCGGCTCACCCGTCGTTTTGTTGATAGCTTCATGAAAATCGTCCTGCACCTGACCGTACAGCGCGGAGGCTGCGCGGTAATGCGCCAGCGTGCTTATCAGCATAACCGCGCTGACAACAAACACCGTTGCAAAAATGCATATCAGCACCAGCCTGATGATGCCTGCGGCACCCAGCTTGCTTTTCTTCTCAGACATTGTAATTTCCTTTCAGCCGCTCAGCACTCGCCGTCGCGGCTACCTTGATGTTGGTTGCCAATGCTCTCGTCTGACTCCGCACCGCTGTTCTCGGCGGTTTTGAGTTCAAACCAGAAGCAGCTGCCCTCGCCCGGAGTGCTGTCGACGCCGTAATGTGCGCCGTGCTCCTCCAGCACGCTCTTGACAATGGAAAGTCCGATCCCAGTGCCAACCGTTGCACGCTTGTGCACCTTTTTGCTTTCCTTATAGTAGCGATCCCAGATCAGCGGCAGGTTCTCGGGCGATATGCCCTCGCCATGATCCGCCACCGAAATACGCACCACGCCGTCATGCAGCGTCTGCGTGACGATAACTCGCTTATCGTCGCCGATATAGTTTATGGCGTTGTTTATCAAATTATAGAGCACCTGCAATATCTTATTGCGGTCGGCCTCCACCATGGCGCTGCCGTTTGAATAAAACTCAATGCGGTAGCCATAGTGCTCAGTCAGCTTGGCGTAGCGGTGCATGGCGTCGCGCACGGTGGCAGTCAGATCGAAGCAGCTGATATCCAGCTGCCCCGCCCCGGCCTGCAGCCGCGACAGATCCAGCAGCGAGCTCACCAGCTCACTCAGACGGTTAGCCTCGTCGATTATGACCTGCACATTTTCGGGCGTATTCTCACCCGGAATGTCGCGCATAACCTCACTGTAGCCCGTGATCATGGTCAGCGGGGTGCGCAGGTCGTGCGAGATGTTAGCAATGAGCTCCTTTTGCAGGCGGTCGGTCTTGGACAACTCCTCGGCGGCATAGTTCAGCGTATCGGCCAGCTCTCGCGTCTCGCGGAAGCCGTCGCCCGAAAAATGGACGTCATAATTGCCCGCCGCCAGCTGCTTTGCCGTCTTGTTCATGTTCTCAATGGGCTTGGAGATCATCCGCGCCAGCAGTATCGCCATCACAAGCGCGCCCAGCAGCAACACCTCCGTCACCCAGACGAACTGCTTTGTCGTCATTCGCGTTATCGCGCCCATAGGCGTGATCTCGGTGTTAAGCATGATAACAAGATCCTCACCGCTCGCATTTTTGACCATGCGAACATACATCATGCTCTGCGCCGCGCCGCTGGCGCCGTCGGGGCGTGAATTCTCATCCGACAGTGAGAAGCGCGGGTAAAAGTATCCTGCGTCGTAAAGTTCCTGACGCGTTTTCTTCTCGGCGTAGTCACCGTCCGCTAAAGCGTGGTAATAAAGGTGCGACAAATATCTGTTTGTGATGTGGTGCAGCACGCAATCCTCTGACACATCCACTGAAAGCACCTCGGACGCCCGCACCGCATCAGACATATGCTCAATGCGCATTATCTGCACACATGCGTCAGCATCGACGGCATATGAGTAAGCCTTGGAATCCAGATCGCTGTCATCGATTATGTCCTCAAGCGTGTCAGCCAGGCGTGTCAGCTCGCCCTCTCGGATGTTCTGGTAGAAGTAGTTCAGCATTCTGATCTGCACCAGCCAAACCACCAGCAGCGAGAACAGCACAAAAACCGTCAGCAGTATAAACAGCCGCTGGCTGAGCCCCATGCTGTGCCGCCGCTCACGGCAGCGTCTGCGTCGCCGACCCGCGTCCTGCTCTCTCGCCTTGCCCTGCATAGGCGTTTATGCTTCCTCGAAGCGGTAGCCTACGCCGCGCAGCGTCACTATATACTTAGCGTAGCGTCCCAGGCTCTTGCGCAGCAGCTTGACGTGCGTGTCAAGCGTGCGCGCGTCACCGTAAAAGTCGTAGCCCCAGACCTCGCTTATCAGCTTCTCACGCGAGAGCGCTATGTTGCGGTTGGTCAGCATGTAGAAGAACAGATCGTACTCCTTGGGCGACATATCCACCCTCTCGCCGTCGACATAGACCAGCCGCGCCGTCAGATCGGCACGCAGCCCGCCGCCGTCCAGCTCAATGACCTCGTTCTGGCGCTCCGTCTGTACCCCGCTGCCGCGCGAAGAGCGCTTCATGACGGCGTCAATGCGCAGCATGAGCTCCTTGGGTGAGAAGGGCTTGACGACGTAGTCATCTATCCCCAGCTCGAAGCCGTTTATCTTATCGTACTCCTCGCCGCGCGCCGACAGCATGATGATAGGCGTCTGCGAGGTCTTGCGTATCTCGCGGCAGGCCGAAAAGCCGTCAAGCTCGGGCATCATTATGTCCATAATGATGATATCGAACGTTTCGCGGCGGCAGAGACTGACCGCCTCCATGCCGTCGCAGGCCTCGGTCACGCTGTGACCCTCGAATTCTGCGTATTTTTTTATTATGGTGCGTATACGCGCCTCATCGTCAACAACAAGAATACTGTACATTTTACTTCCTCCGTATTGTCCTTACTCTATTATATAACACTTTTGAATTATTTTCAACACTTTTTTGCAGCCCGCGCTGCAGAGGCGGCAAGAAATATATGCCGCCGGTCGAAAAACGTGCCGGCGGCATATGGATTCAGCTGTTTTTGTCGGGAACATCCTCCTCAAGCGTCAGCACCACGCTGTGCTGTACGCCCTTGCGCGACACAGTGATACTGATCTGGTCGCCTACCTTGCAATCGTTAAGCATGCTCTTGATCTCGGCCGCGCTCGACACATTTGTGCCATTGACGGAGACTACCCTGTCGCCGCTCTTTATTTCGTCTGTGAATTTTGACTCAGTGACATAAACGCCGAGGCTGTCGAGACCGTAATACATGGCGGTGAAGCGATCGGTGATGTCTATCAGCGTCAGGCCGGTCGTCGGCCGCCCGGTGACATAGCCGTGCTCGATGAGCTCGACGACAATTTTATACGCCGTGTCGATCGGGATAGCGAAGCCGATGTTCTCGACATTAGTGCCCGACGATTTTGCGTTGACCACGCCGATCAGCTCGCCCTTCATGTTGAACAGTCCGCCGCCCGAATTGCCGGGGTTGACGGCTGCGTTGGTCTGGAGCAGCACCATTGCGTTGTCGTCAATGGTGACCTCGCGCCCCAGTGCGCTGACGATACCAGTCGTAACTGTGCCACCCAGCTCGCCCAGCGGGTTGCCGATGGCGACCACGCCCTCGCCGACCACCAGGCCTGCGCTCGAGCCGCATTCCGCGACTGTCAGCTTGCCGCTGACCTCGATCGAAAGCACTGCAACATCGGTCACGGCATCGGTGCCTATCAGAGTGGCCACATACTTGGCACCGTCCGTCGTGCGGACGTTTATGGTGTCCGCGCCTGAAATTACATGATTATTTGTGACGATATAAGCCAGCTTGCCGTTCTCGCTGCGGCCGATTATGACGCCGCTGCCGGCGCCGCTGCTGACATACCAGCCGTTATAGGCGCGCTGCTCGGTGAATATCTCGACGACACTGTCCTTGACAAGCGCCACGACATCCGGCACCGTCAGCGTCTCGTCGCCGATATTGCCCTTGACAGTCGTGACCGTAACAGAATCGTTGTTTTTGACTATCACGACATCCGAGCCCTCGGAGGGCTGCAACGCCGTGCCGCTGTTTGGAACGTTGGAATTGCTGCCATCCGGTGTAGAGGGCGTGAGACCGCTGTCCGCAGGTCCCGAGGTGTCGGCGGGAGGCTGGGTTGCATCATAAAGCTTGACCAGCATTGCGCCGCCGATGCCGGCCAGTGCGCACATAAGCAGGGCAGCCACCACCACAAGAGCGACTATAAGCGCAGTATAGGGTCTGCGTTCGCGCGGCTGACGCGGCTTTTTCTGCTTTTTGGGCTTTTTTGCCCGGCGGGGCGCTTCCCCGCTCGGCTGCGACGACGCGCCGGTGCTGTAGCCCGACGACTGATTTGTGTAGGTGTATCGATATTCTGGTATGCTGTCACCGCCCTTAAAGGAATATTCACCCGAGCGGTAATCGGGCGGCGGCGTGCTGCCGCTCCCATCCGAGCCTACAGTGTAGACATCCTGCTCATTTTTGTTTTGATCCTCGCCATTGGCGTTATAAATATTCTTATCATCCATAAAGCTCATCCTGACCTTTCTGAAATATCACTTATAAGATGACCGAGCCGGCCACGCCTGCTCTGTCATTACTGGCATAATTATAATTTCGGTTTGTGAAGATTTAATGACGGTTACTCAAAAAGTCACTGAAATAGTCCAAAAGCTCATCTTCACGCAAAAAAGAGAAAAATGAGTCGTCCGGGATTGTAATCCGCGGCGAAATTTGATATAATAATATGTGGCGTTTGGTGTGAGAGACTCGCTCTCTGCCCCCCGCCGCAACATTATACGATATCCGGTGTTTATGAAAAACTATATCTTATCACTTCTCGCAAAGGAGCATATCAGCCTCTGCGGCGCCGTCCCGCTCTCGGCCTGCCGCATCACCCGCCGCTATCTGCTCGAGCGTGCCGGCATTGCGGACGGCAGCGTGCTCTGCTTCGCAATTCCTTATTATACAGCGTCCTCAGCCCCCGCCAACATATCGCGCTACGCCCGCGGCCGCGACTACCATGTCTACGTAAAGCAGCTGTCCGAGCGGCTGCTGCCATGCCTCGTCCGGCGCTATCCCGAGCACCGCTTTGCTCTGTTTGCCGACCACTCGCCCATAGACGAGCGTCACGCTGCCGTAATTTCTGGTATCGGAACACTCGGAAATAACGGTCTTGTGATCACCGAGGACTATTCCTCCTACATTTTCTTAGCCGAGCTCGTGACCGATGCCGACATTGCCGACGCACCGCGAGAGATAGGTCACTGCGAGGGCTGTGGCCTTTGCCGCGCGGCCTGCCCCTATCATTTCGAGGGCTGCCTGTCCGAGCTGACACAGCGCAAGGGCGAGCTGTCCGAGGCAGATAAGCAGGCTCTGCGGGCGGGCGGCAGCGCCTGGGGCTGCGACATTTGCAGCGAGGTGTGCCCGCACACCAAGGCGGCGCTGCGGCGCGGCAGCATTTACTCGCCCATTCCCTTTTTTGCCGAGGAGCAGCTGTCGTGGCTGACGTCCGCGCAGCTGGCCGCCATGAGCGACGAGCGCTTTGCCCTTCGCGCCTACAGCTGGCGCGGTCGGGACGTCATTATGCGCAATCTTAAAATTTTGGAGGACACCAATGAAGGCTGAGCAGCGCGTGATACTTGAGCAGCAAAATGAGATACGCCGCCTGCGCCGTGAGAATCGTCACCTGCGCCACTATGTCAACACGACCGTCGAGCCGGGGCACCACCGCACGCCCGAGGACGCGCTGCTGGCCTCGCTGACGCAGCAGGCTCAAATGCTCGACGTCTCGAGCTACCCGCGCTATCTCTACAGCTCGCTGCGACAGTCCTCGCCCTTTCGCGTCTGGTCGCGGCTGATGACATATTTTCGCCGCTTCCGCTTTCTCTCGGTCATTCTCCGCACCGCGACACAGATAATCGCCTTTATCGAGACCAGCGCGATACTGCTCGTTGCCTCGACCATATTTATCATAACGCTGCCTGTGCTGCTGGTCTCGCTGCTCGGCGCCTCGATAGCCGTGCTGACCCGCGGACGCAGCCTCAACCGTTTTTTTGCCAACGAGCTCAAGGGGCGGCGGGTGTTTGTCTTTTTTCCCTCTCAGTCGCCGTCGCCGGGCTGGGGCTCGGTCATGCACGCGACGGTCGAGCAGCTGGCGCGTGAGAGCGACTGCGTCGTTTTCGTCGTGTCGCCTCACAACGTCTCCAGCCGCGTCTTTGGGCAGAGGCACCGCTATTTTATGGTGCATCAGGAGCACAAAAACGTCTTTTATATCCGCAGATATTACTATTTTCAGCTGTACCGCACCGTGCTTGACAGCCTGTGCGGGCAGGTATCCGTCATCTTTTAAGGAGCTGCCATGATAAGATTCATATACGGAGCTGCCGGCAGCGGCAAGTCACGGGCTGTGTGTGACGGCATCGTCGCCGACCTTGAGGCCGGGCGCCGAGTCTGGCTGATAGTTCCCGAACAGCAGGCCTACATCGCCGAGCGCCACTTCACCGAGCTGCTGCCGCCCGAGGCTCAGCTGAGCTTTGAGGTAGTCAACTTTTCGCGTCTGTCCAATATTGCACGGCGGCGCTTCGGCCACCTGACCTACCGCTATGCCGACGGCAGCACGCGCTCGCTGCTCATGTGGCGCACGCTGCGCGAGCTGGCGCCGCTGCTTGAGGAATACGGCGAGACTGCGCAAAACAGCGCACGTGCCGTCGGGCTGTCGGAGCAGCTGCTGGTCATCATCGGCGAGCTCAAGGCCGCCGGGCTGACCCCAAAAAAGATAGAGCACGCCGTCGAGCGCCTGGCGCACGACAGCTCGCTCTACCGCCGCATGCGCGACATTACGCTGATCTGGTCGACCTACGCCGCCCTGCTCGCCGAGAACTACGACGACGCCTCCGATGACCTCGCCCAGCTGCTCGAGCTGCTGGACGAGCACCCGCTTTTCGACGACCGCTGTGTCTACATCGATTCCTTCACCAGCTACACCGGGCTTGAGTACCGCGTCATCGACGCCATCATGCGCCAGGCGCCTGCCCTGACCATCACCGTCGGCAGTCCGGAGCCGGGCGCTGCCGGGCTGCATCTGGCCGCCATCACCCGCGCCGAGACGCACCTGCGCCGCATGGCCGACGAGCACGGCGGCTATAGCGTCAGCTGCCTCGGTCAACCGCGCCGCTTCGCCTCGCCCGAGCTTACCGTTCTCGAGCGCTATCTGTGGGACATGGGCGGCGAGCCGTCCGAGGACGAGCTGCGCGCCGTCGCGCAGGGATCTCACGCCGTCGAGCTGGCCGCGGCACCCACGCCCTATACCGAGGCGCAGTGGGCAGCCTCCCGCATATGCGAGGCAGTGCGCGGCGGCATGCGCTATCGCGATATCGCCGTCATCGCCCGCGACGCCACCCGCTGGCAGGGCGTCATCGACGCGGCACTGGACAAATATCGCATCCCCTACTTCATCTCCGAGCACACAGAGCTGTCCTCCAAGCCGCTTTTCAAGCTGATCACCTCGGCGCTGGCCATCAAAAACCGTGGCTGGCGGCAGGGGGACGTCATTTCTCTGATAAAGACCGGACTCTGCGGCCTTTCTGACCGCGAATGTGACGTTTTTGAGGACTATTGCAGCACCTGGAGCATCACCGGGCGGCATTTTCTCGATTCCGCCTGGGTCATGAACCCCGACGGCTACTCCGCCACGCTGACACCGCGTGCCGAGGAGATACTGTCAGTCGCCAACGACGTCCGCGCCCGCCTAACCGCACCGCTGCTCACGCTTTTTGAGCGTCTCGATGCCTCCGACGACGCCGCCGGCATGTGCCGTGCGCTTTACGAATACACCGAGGCTCTGGACGTTCGCGGGCAGCTGGATCAGCTGTCCGAGCGCGAGAATGCAGCGGGCAATGTCCGCGCTGCCGCCGACGCGCTGCGACTGTACAGCATATACATCGACGCGCTCGACCGCGTCTGCACTGCCTTTGCCGATGAGCGTCCCGACTGCGAGGAATTCGCCACCGCACTGCGGCTGGTGCTGTCAAAAACGCAGGTCGGTGCGCTGCCGACACGCCACGACGAGGTGATGATCGGCTCCGCCTCGCTGCTGCGCGTCGATTCGCCGCGTATGGTCATAGTTCTCGGCCTGTGCGACGGCGAATTTCCCGCTAACATCGAGGAGCCCGGGCTGCTCAGCTTTTCCGACCGCGCACAGCTGACCTCGCTGGGGCTTGAGCTCGAGGGCGACCCCGGAATTGCCTCGGCGGAGGAGCTGTTTTTCGCCTACCGCGCACTCACCGCGCCCTCAGAGCAGCTGCTGCTCGCCTATTCCACCGCCGACTGCGACGGCTCACGCCGCCAGCCCTCGCGGGTCGTCGAGCGGGTGCGCAGACTGCTGCCGCTGCACGTCACCGACATCGCCGCACTGCCGCCCGAGGCGCTGATACAGACCCCCGAGGTGGCGCTGGAATATCTCGCCTCGCTGCCGCGCGGACGCGTTTCCGAGGTGCTGCGCCGTGTGCTGGGGCGCGACCCCACCCTTTCCCCCAGGCTGGCCGCCCTCGACATACCTGTCTCGGAGGCAGAATGCAGCGTCAGCCGCGCTACCGGCGACGCGCTGTTCGGAGAGGGCACGGCGCTGTCGCAGTCGCGACTCGAAAGCTATGTCATGTGCCCGTTCGGCTATTACTGCGACTATGTGCTCTCGCTGCGCTCGTCCGAGCCCGCAGACTTCTCAAGCACAGACGTCGGCGTATTTATCCACTACGTCATGGAGTGCTTTATGCGCACCGCCACAGCCTCGGGCGAGCTCGACACCTCGCTTGACGACGCCGCCGTCGAGACGCTGGCCGATCAGATAATCGACAGCTACTCGCGCCGTCTGCTGCCCGACGACGACGCACGCGCCGCCCACATGGCCTTTCTCATCATGCGCCTCAAGCGCATTGCCATGGTGCTGATATACAACATAATGGACGAATTCCGTCACAGCCGCTTCAAGCCCTCGTTTTTTGAGCTGTCCGTCGACGGCAGCGATCCGAATTTCCCCGAGGCCTCAGGCTTTGAGACTTCTGACGGCGAGCGGCTGCCGCTGCGCGGCGTCATCGACCGCGTCGACCTGTTCCGCCGTGACAACGACATATACATCCGCGTCATCGACTACAAAACCGGGCAAAAGGTTTATTCCCCCGACGACATCGCCGAGGGGCTGGGGCTACAGCTGCTGCTCTACCTCTTTACGCTGTGCAGCAGCAGCTCCGAGAGCTTCCGCCGCGCCGTCGGCTGCCCGCCCGATGGGCATATCTACCCAGCCGGGGCGCTTTATCTGTCGGCAAACCTGCCCGTCATCACGGTCGACCGCGCAATAAGCCCCGAAGAGGTGCGCCGCTGTGCCATCGAAAGCATACAGCGCAGCGGGCCGTTGCTGGCCGATGACGAGATATTGCAGGCCATGAACGACCAGCTCGACCCGGCCTATCTCGGCATAAAAAAGTCATCTCGCCGCGGCGATAACACGCTGTCGCTCGAGGGCTTTGACGGCCTGTGTCGCGAGATCGCCGCCACACTCGGCGCGATAAACAAAAAAATGCGCTCGGGTGACGCATCGGCCACGCCGCGCCGCCACGGCAAGCGCTCACAGTGCGACGGCTGCCGCTACAGCGCCGTCTGCCGCAGTGCGCGCCCAACCAAAAATGCTTGATCAAGGAGGCCGTATATGAAATGGACACCCTCTCAGGAGGCCGCCATAAATGCACACGGGCACGATATACTCGTCTCAGCCGCTGCCGGCTCGGGCAAGACCGCCGCGCTGACTGAGCGCATCATCCGTGCGCTGACGCGCGAGGACTCGCCCACCGACATCACCCGCATACTCGCCGTCACCTTCACCCGCGCGGCGGCCGCCGAGCTGCGGCAGCGCATATCCCGCGCGCTGTCCGCCCGCATTGCCGAGGAACCGACCAACCGTCGCCTTGTGCGTCAGCTTATGCTGGCAGGCTCGGCCAAAATATGCACCATCGACTCATTTTGCTCTGACGTCGTACACGCGGGCATGTCGCAGCTGCCGCTGCCGGCCGGCTTCCGCATTCCCGACGCGGCAGAGCTTAAGCTGCTCAAGCAGTCAGTCATGCAGGACGTCATCGACGCTGCCTTCTCAAGCGGTGACGCCGCATTTGTCGACCTCGCCGACAGCCTCAGCTCGAGTAACAAGAGCGACAGCAGCCTCGGTCGCCTGCTCTGCGACACATATGATCGCCTGCTGGGGCTGCCTGAGGGCATCGACTACCTGCGCATGAGCGCCGAGACGCTGGAGAAGGAGGCGTCCATGCGCTTTTACGACACCCGCGCCGGTCGCGCCTGCGCCGACGAGGTGCTATCCAGGCTCGAGCACTACATCACGCTGCTTGAGTCCGCCATCCCTGAGTTGGAGGACGACGAGGCCGCACGCAGCTGCTATCTGTCTGCCTTTGCGGCCGATCTCGAGCACTGCCGTGCCGTGTCGGCTGCTGTCCGCGACGGCGACTACGCCCGCGCCCGCAGCTTGGCACTCGGCTTTGTTCCGCTCAAGCTCAAGGGCATTAAAAAGGACAAAAAAACGCCCCGGGCGCAGTGGTGGGCGTCGGTCCGCGCCGAAATTTTGGACGGTCTGCGCGACAAAAAGGACAAGCACACAAGTATTCAGTCCCGTGCCTTTGCGCAGGACGAGGACGAAATGCGTGCAGGCTTTGAGCGCACGGCAGTCATGTGTCGGGCGATGTATCAAACGCTGCTTGAATACGACCGACGGCTGAGCGAGGAAAAGCAGCAGCGCGCGCTGTGCGATTTTGACGATCTCCGCCGCTATGCCTATACGCTGCTCGTCGGTGAGGACGGTACCCCGACGCCGCTGGCGCGCGACTACGCCTCGCGCTTTGACGAGATATTCATCGACGAATATCAGGACGTCACCGAGGTGCAGGATCTGCTGTTCCGCGCGGTGTCGAACGGACATAACCGCTTTATGGTCGGCGACATCAAGCAGAGCATCTACGGCTTTCGCGGCGCCGAGCCGTCACTTTTTGCCAGATATCGCGCCGATTTTTCGCGCCCCGACACTGACGGCGAGGCCATATTCATGCCGAATAATTTTCGCTGTGACAAGCCTGTCATCGATTTTGTCAACCTCATCTGCGGGCGCATCTTCCCCGCCTGCGGCACCTCGGTGGGCTACACAGCCGAGGACGATCTGGTGTTCACCAAGCCACAGCCCGAGGGGGAGCAGGTGCCGCCGTCAGTACCGGTCAGCGTCGTGCTGATAACCCCGCCCGAAAAGGAGGAGGAGGACGCCGTCGTTGGCGTGCCGATATGTGACACTGCGAGCAAGGATGAGCCCGGCGAGACGGCCGGTGAGGCGTCTGATAGCGAGGACGACCGCACCGAGGCCGCGTACGTCGCGTCGTGCATATCCGGGCTGCTGGCGAGCGGCCTGCGCGATGACGGCACCCGTCTGACGCCCGGCAGCATTGCCGTGCTCTGCCGCACCCGCAGCGCCTGCGCCGCTGTCACCGATCAGCTCGAGACGCTGGGCATTCCTGTCAACAGCGACAGCGCCCGCGGCTACTACACGCGTCCCGAGGTGTCGCTCATGATCAGCCTGCTGACCGTCATCGACAACCCCCAGCGCGACATCCCGACGGCCGCCGTGCTGCGCTCGCCACTGTTCGGCTTCAGCATGGATGAGCTGTCACGTATACGCAAAAACGCCGATAAAAAAGCGTCTCTTTATGACGCCGTGATGCTATATTGTGATGTAGGCGACCAGCTCGCGGCCAAATGCCGTGCCTTTATATCGCGGCTGGACGGCTATCGCGGCATGGCTCGGGCGCTGCCCGCTGACCGCCTTTTGCGCGGTCTTTACCGCGACACCGCCATACTTTCGCTGTGCCGCGACCCCTCGGCGCGCACAGATCTCGAGCGGCTATACGAATATGCGCGGCAGTTTGAGGCCGGCTCCTTCCGCGGACTGTACAATTTTATAAGGTACATAAATCAAGCCATTGCGCAGGGCGAGGACGGCGGAAATGCCGCCGCTGAGCCGGGCGCCGACGCCGTCACTGTACTGACCATCCACCACTCCAAGGGGCTGGAATTTCCGGTCTGTTTTGTTTGCGGCTGTGGCAGCGCCTTCAACTTCCGCGACACCAAAAATGAGTATATTTTCAGCCGTCGGCTGGGCCCCGGCATCCGTCTCAAGGACTCCACCGGCCTCGCCAGCCTGCGGACACCGCTGCACACCGCCGCCGCGCTTGACAGCGTCCGTCTCCAGACCGAAGAGGAGATGCGGCTGCTCTATGTCGCCATGACGCGCGCCCGCGAGCAGCTGGTCATCACGGCTTCCTGCCGCCGTGGGCTGTCGCGCCGACTGCTTATGTCCGAAATTTGCCGCGAATCTGGGCATCCCTACCCGCTGCTGCACGCCTCCTGTTATATCGACTGGCTGCTGCCGCTGCTGTCACTGACGCCGCCGCGCGGTGCCTGCTACCATCTCGACATGGTGCCGACCAACGCCTTCCCCACCCCAATTCCGTACGACCCCGCTGGCACGGCAGCGCTGCCGGAGACGCCCGAGGCTGGTGGAGATGCCGTCTCTGACGAGGAGCTTGAGCGCGAGTTGACGTCGCGATTCGACTATGTTTACCCCTTCGCGCACCTGGCGCAGCTACCGGCGAAGCTGTCGGTATCGCGGCTTTATCCGGGCATGCTGGACGAGGACGAGACGCCCGACGCCAGCGCGGAGCCCATCGAATCGACGCGCCTGGGGACGACGACATTCACCCCGCGGTTTTTATCTCAGGCTTCGGACAGTTCAAGCGCCACGTCTCAAATCAGCATCACATCTGCGGAACGCGGGACTTATACGCATGTATTTTTGCAGTTTTGTGACTTCGATTATTGCAGCACGCATGGTGCCGTCGCCGAGCTTGAGCGGTTGGTCGCGCACGGCTTTATTACTGGCAACATGGCCGCGGCGGTCAATGTTCGCCAGCTGGAGCGCTTCTTTGAATCCAACTTTTTCGAGAGTCTGAGTCACGCGGTCGACATTCACCGCGAGCAGCGTTTTAATATAATGCTGCCGGCCTCAGCCTTTTCGGAGGACGACTCTGCCGGCACGCTTCTCGCCGGTGAGCAGCTGCTGGTGCAGGGGGTTATCGACCTGTTTTTCACCGACGCATCCGGGCGGCTCGTGCTGTGCGACTACAAGACCGACTATCTCACGCCGGCACAGCTGTCCGCGCCTGAGCTGGCACGTCAGGTTCTGAGCGCGCGCCATCGAACCCAGCTGAGCTATTACGCAGCCGCACTGGCGCGCATTTGCGGACGTCGCCCTGACTCAGTGGTTATCTATTCGCTCGCTCTCGGCGCCGCCGTCGAAATCGACGTGGATATCATATGATAACCCCCGTCAGGGGGGATGCTCCCCGTGGCTCTGCCCCGGCCCCCGGCAGGGGGGATGCTCCCCAGGGCTCTGCCCCGGGACCCCGGCAGGGGACTTTTGAAAAAGTCCCCTGCACCCCC
>CAYXBY010000010.1:0-34316 GCA_964463325.1 uncultured Lachnospiraceae bacterium
AAGCTTTGATCCTGCCTTTGACGACGGCCTGTATGATGCGATCGATCTTGCTGCCTGCGTCCGTCGCAGAACATCTGCCGGAGGTACAGGGCCTCAGTCAGTGAAGGCTCAGCTGAGCTACATGCGCGACTACCTTGATAAGTGATCAAAGTGTGAAATTAGTGAAAAATGCATGAATAGTACCCAAAAACATCTGTTAAGGTGTGTCCAATATGGGCTTTTATCATAAATACCAAAAAAATGTCGAAAATGACTTGACAACGTGATCTTTTTTCTGCTATAATATTAGCAGTTCAAGATACTGTGTATTTGATTCGCGCTTGTATATCCCCCGAGATATGGTCGGGAAGTTTCTACCGGATGACCGTTAATCATTCGACTATGAGCAGATGAGTTGTCGCTGTGCTGGGCGTTTTTTGGCGTCTTGGCACAGGTCGATCGGCGTCTGCAATTAGTTTGCAGGCGCCGATTTCGTTTTTATTGGCTTTTGGAGCCTCGGCTCTGGGCATATAAAATTACATGGAGGAACAATCATGTTCAAAAAAATCCTGTCCCTTGTACTCGCTGTCGTAATGTGTGCTTCGCTTTGCGTTGCTATGGTGTCCTGCTCTGATTCGGGCGATTCGAATGCCGAGCTCATCGATTCTCCGCTGCCTCTCAACGAGAATCCTACGTCCAGCGTTACTGTTCCGGACGACTTCAAGATCGGTTTCATTTTCCTGCACGACGAAAACTCTACCTACGATGCCAACTTCATCAATGCCGCTAAGAGAGTTCAGAAGGCACTGAATCTGAAGGATGAGCAGGTTGTTCTTAAGACGAACATCGGTGAGGATGAGAAGTGCTACAGCACCGCCATCGACCTGGCTGACCAGGGCTGCAACATCGTGTTTGCTGACTCCTTCGGTCATGAGAGCTACATGATCCAAGCAGCTAAGGAGCGCCCCAACACCCAGTTCTGTCATGCTACCGGCACTCGCGCTCACACCGAGGGCCTCTCCAACTATCACAACGCATTCGCTTCCATCTACGAGGGTAGATTCCTTGCAGGTATCGCTGCAGGTCTGAAGCTCAATGAGATGATCGATGCCGGCAAGATCACTGCCGATAAGGCTGTTATGGGCTACGTCGGCGCATTCACCTCCGCTGAGGTTATTTCCGGTCTCACTTCCTTCTACCTTGGTGCAAAGTCTGTTTGCCCCTCTGTTACAATGAAGGTTCAGTTCACTGGCTCTTGGTATGACGAGGGCAAGGAGCAGGAGGCTGCTAATGCTCTTATCAGCAAGAACTGCGTCCTCATCAGCCAGCACGCTGACTCCATGGGTGCTCCCTCCGCTTGCGAGATCGCAGGTGTCCCGAATGTTTCCTACAATGGTAGCACCGTTTCTGCTTGCCCCGACACCTTCATCATTTCCTCTGCTATCAACTGGACTCCTTACTTCCAGTACATCATCGAGAGCTATGTTAAGGGCGAGGCCATCGCAGCTGACTGGTGTGGCGGTATCGAGGAAGGCTCCGTTGTTCTGAGCGACATCAACGGCAAGGCTGCCGCTGCCGGCACGGCTGATAAGATCGCTGATGCCATCAAGTCCTTTAAGAACGGCACCCTCAAGGTATTCGACATCAACACCTTCACGGTTGGTGGTCAGAAGCTCGAGTCCTACATGGCTGATGTCAACTACGACGATGCATTTGCAAAGGACACCGAGGCTATCAAGAACGGCGCGTTTGCTGAATCCTCTGATCGTTCCGCTCCTTACTTTGATGTAACTATCGATGGCATCGAGTTCCTGAACTCCATGTTCTAAGCCACTTTTTTCGGACAAAAGGCGGAGCTTTTAGCCCCGCCTTAGTCCTTTTTATCTATTGGAGGTAAAACAGTGTCTGAAACCTATGCACTTGAGCTGAGGCATGTAACTAAATGCTTTGGCCCTGTTGTGGCGAATAAAAATGTTGACCTGAATCTTCGTCACGGCGAAATTCTTGCCATTCTCGGCGAAAACGGAAGCGGCAAGACAACACTTATGAATATGATATCGGGTATCTATTTTCCCGATGATGGTGAGATACTTGTCAACGGCGAGAAGGCCGTTATAGCCTCGCCGAAGGACGCATTTAATTATAAGATCGGAATGATACACCAGCATTTTAAGCTGGTTGACGTTTTCACCGCCGCTGAGAACATTGTGCTCGGCATCAACGATGAAAAATATAATATTAAAAGCTCGACACAAAGTGTTAAGGCTTTGAGCGAGAAGTACGGCTTTGAGCTGGATCCAAAAAAGAAAATCTATGAAATGTCCGTTTCCGAGAAGCAGACCGTTGAGATAATCAAGGTGCTTTATCGCGGGGCTGACATACTTATACTTGATGAGCCGACCGCTGTGTTGACGCCGCAGGAGACGCAAAAGCTGTTTGCCGTGCTGCGCCGCATGAGAGACGATGGTAAGGCTATCATAATAATTACGCACAAGATGCACGAGGTTATGGCCATCTCTGACCGTGTGGCGATATTGCGTCGTGGCGAGCACATTGCCACGGTAGACACTGCCGGAACTGATGAATCTCAGCTGACAGAGATGATGGTTGGCAAAAAAGTCAAGCTCAACATAACTCGCACCGAGCCGAAGGACCCACAGGACAGGCTGGTGGTTTCGGGGCTGAACTGCTTCAATCACGAGGGTATCAAAGTGCTGGACGATATCAGCTTTACTGCGCGTTCTGGTGAAATACTCGGTATTGCCGGCATCGCGGGAAGCGGCCAGCGTGAGCTGCTTGAGGCCATTGCGGGCCTGCAGCATATAGACTCCGGTACAATAGCATATAACAATCCTAAAAATGGTGAGACAGTCAATCTGCGCGATAAATCTCCGCTACAGATACGCGAGCTGGGAGTCCGTCTATCATTTGTGCCCGAGGATAGACTTGGTATGGGCCTTGTTGGCAACATGGATATAGTAGACAATATGATGTTGCGTAGCTATCGCCGCGGCAAGTCGGTTTTTGTTGATCGCCATAAGCCTAAGGATCTTGCAGATGAGATAATAAAGAGTCTTGAGGTCGTGACGCCAAGCACTGCCACACCAGTGCGGCGACTTTCGGGCGGAAATGTCCAAAAGGTGCTTGTTGGGCGCGAGATATCGTCCTCGCCTAAGGTGCTCATGGCAGCATATCCTGTGCGCGGACTTGACATTAATTCGTCATACATAATCTACAATCTGCTCAATCAGCAGAAGGAGAGCGGTACGGCGGTCATATTCGTCGGTGAGGATCTTGACGTGCTTATTGAGCTTTGCGACAGAATAATGGTCATTAGTTCTGGACGTGTCACGGGCGTGCTTGACGGACGCAGTGCGCAGAAGGAAGAGATAGGGCTGTTAATGACTAAGGCAGGAGGTGCTGACGAAAATGTCGGTTAAATCAAAGACTAAGGGACAGCACGAGCTGCTGTTTCATATATCAAAGCGTGCAGCACTGCCGTGGCAGAAGTCACTTCTGATTCGCGCAATCGCAATAGTTGCCGCGCTGGTGTTTTGCGGACTTATAACATTTTTTCTGACCGGCGACAACCCGGTTTCGGTTTATGTCACAATGTTCGAGGGCGCCTTCGGCACAACTAACCGTATATGGGTCACGGCGCAGGACCTTGCCATACTGCTGTGTATATCGCTGGCGTTGACTCCCGCCTTCAAAATGAAGTTCTGGAATACCGGCGCCGAAGGACAGGTGCTTATCGGTGGTCTGACAACCGCTATGTGCATGTTCTATATTGGTGACAGCGTTCCAACCTGGCTTCTGATAGCTATAATGACAGTTACCAGTATTGTGGCAGGAGCTATATGGGGCATCATCCCGGCTATTTTCAAGGCACAGTGGCAGACGAATGAAACATTGTTCACGCTTATGATGAACTATGTCGCTATCCAGTTGATAGAGTACTTCCTCAAGGTTGCTGACAAGAGCGGTTCTAACACGGTCGGTCCGGATCTTTTGAAGCATGGCTGGTTTCCTGAGCTTTTCGGACAGCAGTACCTTTTGAATATTGTAATTGTTCTGGTACTTACCATTGCAATGTACATATATCTCAAATATAGCAAGCATGGATATGAAATATCTGTCGTCGGTGGCAGCGAAAATACCGCGAGATACGTTGGAATTAACGTAAAAAAGGTTATCGTTCGTACCATGGCTATTTCTGGCGCCATATGCGGCCTTACCGGACTTCTGCTGGTTGGTGGTACGTCGCACTCTATTTCAGCCAACACGGCAGATGGGCGCGGCTTTACAGCCATCATGGTATCCTGGCTGGCTAAATTCAACCCGCTGGTCATGGTGCTGACGTCATTTTTGCTGGTGTTCCTTGATCGCGGCGCCAACGAGGTGACTACTAAGTTTGGCTTGAACGATTCCTACTCGGATATTGTCACCGGAATCATTCTGTTCTTCATTATCGGCTGCGAATTTTTCATTGAGTATAAGCTCAAGTTTAACGAAAAGCACCGCTTTTTTAACCGTCAGAGCAGGGAGGTAGAGAACAATGTTTCCAATAGCTAATTTTATACAGCGTGCCATTATTCAGGGTACTCCGCTGCTGTTCGGATCGACTGGCGAGATAATCACTGAAAAATCAGGCAACCTTAACCTGGGTATCCCTGGAATAATGTATATCGGTGGCATTAGCGGCGTTATCGGCGGATTCCTGTATCAGCAGTCCGGCAGCTTCTCGAAGGTGCTGGCGCTTCTGATCCCGCTCGTATGCTGCCTTGTTGGTTCGGCACTGGCATCGCTGCTTTACTGCTTCCTCACGGTTACACTTCGCGCAAACCAAAACGTGACCGGTCTTGCATTGACCACCTTTGGTACCGGCTTCGGTAATTTTTTCGGTGGGTCTCTGATAAAGCTTGTTGATAGCGATGTCCCTTCCATTGCGCTGACTAAATTCGCCAAGGTGTACAAGCAGTCATTGCCGTTTGCGT
Source organism: uncultured Lachnospiraceae bacterium (assembly GCA_964463325.1). Classification (GTDB taxonomy): domain Bacteria; phylum Bacillota; class Clostridia; order Oscillospirales; family CAG-272; genus UMGS1002. The sequence goes on from CAYXBY010000010.1 coordinate 4,977, forward strand.
CTAAGCTGGGCTGGTTTGGAGAGATATTTCTGTCGTATGGATTTATGGTCTATCTTGCGATTGTACTTGCTGCCGGAGCGTCATTTGTTCTGATGCGGACACGTGTTGGTTTGCATTTGCGTGCAGTTGGTGAAAACCCGGCCACTGCTGATGCAGCGGGTATAAACGTTACACTGTACAAGTACGTTGCGACGACCGTAGGGGGCATGATAGCCGGTTTAGGCGGCCTTTACTATGTTATGGACTATACCAACGGAGTCTGGTCTAACAACGGCTTTGGCGACCGCGGCTGGCTGGCTATAGCACTTGTCATATTTGCAACTTGGAAGCCAATCGTTGGTATTCTCGGTTCGTATCTGTTTGGTGGACTTTACATACTGTTCAATTATATCAATGTTAGCATGCAGACGCAGCCGCTTATTCAAATGCTGCCGTATGTTGTGACGATCGTCGTGCTTATTGTTATAAGTATTCGCAAAAAGCGCGAGAACCAGGCGCCCTCCAGTTTGGGACTATCATACTTCCGAGAGGAAAGATAGTAGGCATAATTTCAATCAGCCTGTCGGCATCCACTGGATACCGACAGGCTGATTTTTACTGTGCCGCGAGTATTCTGGCAATATCTTCGGCGGACATTCCTATGTATTCCATTATGCTTTCGGGTGATACGTCAGATGATGTCTGGCAGTAGGACAGTACGCCAACAGCCGCTATAGTGATCTCGGAGTCGGATATTTCATATCCATAGCTTTGGGCGTAATGTGATATTATGCCGGATATTTCCGATACCTGCTCGGCGTAATTTGCGATAGTATCGATGCTTGAGTTGGAGAGCAGCTGCTGTATCTGATCTGACACATTAATGAATAGCTGCTTTTTGTCAGCGTCCGAAACCTTATCAGAAAGCAGAGGTGTGTCAGCGCTTACAATATAATCGGATATTACGCCGTGGATGTTGTCATTGACTTCGCGCAGTTCATTGCTTTCTCCGAGCTTTAGCAGAATATCCGATACCAGTTGACTGTTATCCTTTATTGTTTCACCCGCTGATGTATTATCTTTAAGCTTAAGCAACCCCTCTACGGCGGCCATGCTATAGCCATCACCAGCCAGGGCTTGTATCATTGGACTGACATTATCAGCTGTTGCTGACTTCATAATATCGAGTATATCGCTCAAAAGCAGGTGCGAAATATCGCTGGAGCCGGGTGTATTCAGACCGAGCTGCGCTTGCATATCTTCCGAGGTGCAAAGCACCTCGGCTGTAGCACGAACAATATGAGCTAGTGCTATGGGAAGCACCTGTGAATCACCCTTGGCGGTGTTGACGGCACCGAGTGCTCGAAGCATGGCATTTAATTCATTTTCATTTTGCCCTAAGTACAGATGATATGCCTTTTTGCCGTTTCCAAACGCGTTGATGAGATTTGGAGCCTCATGCATGGCACAAAGCCGCTGTCCGCGTAGCTCAGCGTAGGTGTTCGGGATAGCGCTGTCTTGGACGACTGTCATTGGATATAGTATGCTGTTTGAGGGTAGTAATTCAACCGGTGAGCGCTCACAAGCGGCAGCTTCTGAGCGACCGTCAAAGCCCGGAATGCCAAGTGCAGCAAGGGCTTCGGGCGATGATGCTGACATGAGAGTTGTGCACATACAAAGTGGTATTGTCAGTATTATTGCCACGACAGCACCTTGAGTTAGACCCACGAGGCCGCCAAGCAGTTTAGAGTGTTGGCTGGCTTTATGAGTGTTGCCAGTGACGTGGACTATTTTTAGAGATATGTCCTTAAAGCGTATAAGAGTCAGTGCCTCAAGCAATCCAAAGATGATTGCAAAAAGTGCCGGGGTTAAAAGCGCTCGAACTATTTGTCGGAGCATATTTACTGACTCAGAAATGTTTTCAACAAGAATACCAAACCAGCCGTCAAGGCCATTGAGTGCTGACATGAGGCTGTCGGCAATCGGATTTGCCAACATAATGCCAAGAAAATATGCGATGGGCAACAGGATGGTCGTGCAAGCCAGGCGAACAAGGCTGGAGCCGAATCCGCGATGCATTCCAGAAATGACACCGATCACGATAAGTGCTACAAAAGCCAAATACGTCATAATTGTTAACAAGATTATCATAAAGCTCCTCCGATGTCGGACACTGTCTTCAATTATACCACCGAAATTATTGATTGTCAACATCGGACACCGATAGTGCGCGTTTTATGTCAAAAATGGGAATGCCGCATAGAATAATAGAGGATAGTATTCCCAAACAAATATCTTTCGGAGGTAAACTTCAGAAATGGCAGATAATCGATTTTCCTGCGGCTCAAGCTCCGGTCGTGAGGCCATCTGCATCGAGACCAACCGTGTGCTTGATTCCTGCCGAGACCGTGATTGCTTTGAAAATGTGCGTGTGCTTTTGACAGATTTCGGACGCGATCTTATTGAGCGCACGAGTACGGTCCGTGCTAAGAGCGCTTGCATTGCGTCGGCGCACATAACCATCGATCCTGTGCAGTTTAACCGTGGCTTTTATACCGTCAACATACGTTTTTATATCAAGCTTGTGTGCGAGGCCTGCGTTTGCGGTCGCTCGCAGGAGTTTGAAGGAATTGCAGTGGTTGACAAGAGCGTTGTGCTGTACGGTAGCGAATGCAATGTAAGCATTTTCAGGTCCAATATCGACAATGACGGCTTTTGCTCCGTGCCCGAGCCGGCAGATTGCACTAAGAACTCACCCATGGCAGTGGTAGAGGCAGTAGATCCGATAATACTCAGTCTTAAGGTACTGGAGCGCGAGGATGAATGCAATTGCTGCTGCTGCTGTTGCCGCGCGGCAGATATACCTGAGCGTGTCACATACGGCATTGATGGCTTGCTGAACGACGACACGCGTGAGCATGAGCGATATCTTGCGGTATCTCTGGGTATCTTTTCAGTAGTTCGTATTGTACGCCCGGGACAGTATCTCATCAACGCGACGGAATATAGTGTCCCTGACAAGGAATGTGTTCCCGGACGCGAGACAGACCCGTGCAGCCTGTTTAATTCCATGGCATTTCCAACGGCAGAGTTCAATCCGGCGTCACTTAACAACGCAAGCAGTGCGGTAGAGCGGCGCTGCGGTGGTTGTGGAAGCTGTAGTGGCACTTAAATAAAATGGCACCGATCGAACGATTTCAGTTCGATCGGTGCGCTGTATTATATGATTGGTATCAGTCCTGAGACTGCTGGCGCAGAATCAGCTCCGGCTTGCTCTTGCCGTTTACACAATCGGCTGTGATTCTGACTTTTTCTACGTCCCTACGGCTGGGGATTTCGTACATGATTTCGGTCATCATGCTCTCCATTATTGAACGCAGACCACGTGCGCCGGTATGACGCGCCAATGCCTGTTCTGCAACGGCCACAAGTGCATCGTGATCGAATTCAAGCTCGACACCGTCCATCTTAAACAGCTTAATATATTGCCGCATCAATGAATTCTTGGGTTCGCTAATGATTTTTACAAGTGCATCACGGTCTAATTCTTCAAGTGTTACCATGACAGGGATTCTGCCCACTAGCTCGGGTATCAAGCCAAATTTGACAATATCGTGAGGAACTGCATCCTTAAAAATGCCCACATCACGCGATCCGTCATTGCGTCTGCGTATCTCGCCTTGGAAGCCGACTGTATTATTGCCCTTGCGCTTCTCGATGATTTTTTCCAGCCCATCAAAGGCGCCACCGCAAATAAACAGAATATTGCTTGTGTCTATTTGAATGAAGTCCTGATTTGGATGCTTGCGTCCACCCTGTGGCGGAACATTTGATACAGTGCCTTCAAGTATTTTGAGCAACGCCTGTTGCACACCCTCTCCGGAAACATCGCGCGTTATTGAGGGATTTTCGCTCTTGCGGGCGATTTTGTCTATCTCGTCGATATAAATTATTCCTTGCTCGGCAAGCTCGATGTTATAATCTGCGGCTTGTATAAGGCGGAGAAGAATATTCTCAACGTCCTCACCAACATATCCTGCTTCAGTCAGTGTGGTGGCATCCGCAATCGCAAAGGGAACCTTAAGTGTTTTGGCCAAAGTCTGTGCTAGATAGGTCTTGCCGACGCCAGTTGAGCCAATCAGTAGGACATTGCTTTTTTGAAGCTCGACATCATCGACCGACTCTTCCTTGACTGCGGATTTACGGTTGCGGCGTGACGGTTTGGATTTTTGCGCGCTGGCGGACGTCAATATTCGCTTATAATGGTTATATACTGCAACAGAAAGTGCGATTTTAGCAGCGTCCTGACCGATGACATATTGATCGAGCGCGGCTTTTATATCCATGGGGCGTGGAAGCTGCTCAAGTGACAGCGTGTCAAAAGATTGAGCCTGCGAGGACGTGCTCTCATATATAAGCTCTTCGCAGGTGTCGACGCAAAAGTCGCAGATATATATGCCGGTTGGGGAGGGAATAAGAAAATTTACCTGATCCTCGTTGCGGCCACAAAATGAGCAGAATCTTTTATTTTTTGAGCGGTTGGTCGTACTGGAATTATCCATAATGTTATGTCAGCCTTTCGACGCCTTTAAGGGCGCTTTTCAAAAATATTGTCGATCAGGCCGTATTCCTTAGCCTGAGCGGAGGTCATGTAATTGTCACGGTCGGTGTCAATTGCAATTTGCTCCAGTGGCTTGCCGGTCTTTTCCGACAGTATTCTGTTGAGGTTGTCACGCGTTCTCAAAATTTGATCTGCTATGATTTTGATATCCGTAGCCTGCCCCTTGGCGCCTCCGAGAGGCTGATGTATCATGATCAGACTATTGGGAAGAGCGGAGCGTTTTCCGGGAGCTCCGGCAGCAAGGAGGAAGGCCCCCATGCTGGCCGCCATGCCGACACAAATTGTTGCGACATCGCATTTAATAAAGTTCATGGTATCATAAATCGCCATACCGGCAGAAACAGAGCCGCCAGGGCTGTTTATATACAGCGAGATATCCTTGTCGGGATCCTGCGCTTCAAGAAACAGCAGCTGGGCTACCACAAGTGCGGCGGTAGCATCGTTTACTTCATCAGAGAGAAAAATGATGCGGTCGTTTAGCAGGCGAGAAAAAATATCATATGAGCGTTCACCACGCCCAGTCTGCTCAACTACCATAGGCACCAATGCATCGTTGGCTATTGTGTTTCGATCGAACATAAATCTTTTCCTTTCGTGGGATGAATTGTGCTGAGGCAAACTATATGCCTCAGCACTTAAAATATCATGTATTTCAGTCTTCGGTTTGGGGCTCGTCGGCCTCGGCAGCGGCAGCCTTCTTTTTTCTGGTGGAGGCTTTCTTAGCGGGCTTCTTTTCGGCCGCTTCGTCCTCAGGCTTTTCGTCACCACAGTGGCACTCCTTGATAACGGCATTAGCCTTTACAAGCTCCATAGCCTTCTGAACCGCCATATCCTTAGCGATATCCTCCGATGCAATAAGATCCTTGATCTTGTCTACCTCCATGCTGTAGGCAGCGGCAAGGCGCTCATACTCTGCGTTTATGTCCTCCTCAGAAGCCACGATGCCTTCAAGCTCGACTATCTTTTCAAGTGCAAGACGGGTTTTGACCTGGCTCTCAGCCTGCGGTCTCATCTGCTTGCGGAGATCGTCAAGTGTCTGCTGAGTGTATTTGAAATACATATCCAGGCTGAGTCCCTGCATGCGCAGGCGATTGTCGTAGTCGCGGACGAAGTTTTCAGTCTCGGCCTCAAACATAACCTCGGGAATGTCGGCATCCAGCTTAGACATCAGCGCGGCGGCCAGCTCGTTTTCAACGGCAGAATCAGCCTCGGTATCGTGTCTCTTCTGGATTTTTGCCTTAATATCATTTCGATATTCATCAAATGTATCAAATTCTGAAACGTCCTTGGCAAATTCGTCATCAAGGGCGGGGAGCTCCTTCTTGGTGATTGCATGCAGCTTGCACTTAAAGGTAGCAGCCTTGCCTGCAAGCTCGCTTGCGTGGTACTCGGTTGGGAATGTGACGTTTACATCAAACTCTTCTCCGATGCTGTGTCCAACGACCTGCTCTTCAAAGCCGGGAATAAACGAGCCACTGCCCAGCTCAAGCGGATGAGCCTCGCCCTTACCGCCATCAAAGGCGACGCCGTCACAGAAGCCCTCGTAATCGATGGTAGCTATGTCGCCATTCTCTGCGGGTCTGTCAGTTATGTTGACCTCACGTGCATTTCTCTCTCTGAGCATGTTGATCTCATTTTCGATTTCAACGTCAGTGACCTCGTGCACATGCTTCTCGACTTCTATACCCTTATATCCATCAATGCTGACCTCTGGCTTGACATAGACCTTAGCGATGAATACGACACCGTCATCCACAGACTTTATGTCGATATCAGGCTGGCCGACAGCGTCGATATTCGCAGCCTTTACGGCATCAGCATACGCCTCGGGAAGGACATCGTTGAAGGCATCCTCGTAGAAGAAGCCCTTGCCGTACATCTTTTCTATGATGTGGCGGGGAGCCTTGCCGGGTCTAAAACCGGGAATGTTGATCTTTTTGACCTGTGCGCGGTAAACCTTGTTGACCGCATTTTCGAATGTTGCCTTGTCAACCGAGAACTCAAGTGTATAAAGATTCTTTTCGGTTTTTTCGGCTTTGAGCAAACTCATTTTGAATTCCTCCGAAATTATATATTTATTAATTATAATACAACCTCTTAATTTTACTTCAAAAACGGCTATTTGTCAATAGCTTTCAATAAAATATATTAATAATTCTTATGCTATCACCGGAATCGGTGTAAATATGAGGTGATCCGATGATACCAATACGAACCTCACATTTTCATAGATAATCTCCCTCGGAGCTTCAATACTTCCATGTATGTGACCAAAATAGCAGCGAGTGATATCAAATTCATGGAGAACGTCCAGTATCTCCCGGCAAACAGTTTCTCCCCATACGACGGGGAAGTGCGTGAATACCACGATCGGCATATTGCTGTCACCGCGTAACTCAACTGCGCTTTGAAGAGAAAGACGGAGACGAATGGCCTCGCGATTAATAATTTTTTGATTCTTGGCCTCATCAGTCGCGGTAGGGTGATCGCCATTATACCAGCCACGCGTCCCACAGACGATCATGTTTTCGACGATCATGCTGTTGTTATACAAAATGTCGATCGAACCGATGCCATAATCATCAAAGGCTTTTTTAATTTTTGTCAGAGTTGGCCACCAAAAATCGTGGTTGCCTTTGCCGATTATCTTGTGCCCTGGCAGACTGTCAAGAAATTTAAGGTCTGGAATCGCGTCTTCAAGTGTAAGCCCCCATGAAATATCCCCAGGGATAATGACATGATCCTCCGGATTTACAAGCAAACGCCAGTTAAGCTCCAGGCGTTGCGTGTAGTTACGCCAGCGTGGGCCAAAGACCTCCATTGACTTGTCTGCATTTTTGGACAAGTGAAGATCTGATATCACATATACGGACAAGCTGTAGCCTCCAATTCTGATTATTTGTTGTATGTGATGCAAATAAGCGGGTATAATATAACTGTAACTTTGTAAAGGAGAGTTCTTTAAAAATGGAAAACAAGAAAAATGATTGCGGTTGCAGCATAGGCAAAAAAGACATTAACAGCGGCATTAGCTGCGATGTGCGCAGCTGTGTATATCACGATGGTTGCTGCTATTGCACGGCTGATCGCATATCGGTTGGCCCCAGTGATGCGAACTCCAGTGCAGAAACACTTTGTGCAACATTCAAGCACAGAGAACAGTAATTATCACGCTGGGAAGCCCCAAAGGGCTTCCCAGCCCTTTTTCAGATGTCGCCTAAAATTGATGCCTTCATTTCTGAGGTTGAAATGACAGTTTTAAATCGCACGATTCGATCACCAATGTCCTTGAGAGGATACGGGATTTCCGCGCCGGTCAGCTCGTGAAGCTGATCCAGCGCCTCAAGATCACCGTCCGCAGCCTTGCCGGTCAGCGAGCGGTAGACGTCGCGGGCAAATTTGTAAGGATTGGCTGTCGACGCGGTAATGATAGGCTTTGTATCGCCGCTTTCGGACAGATATTTGTCAGCGCAGCGCACGGCAACAGCGGTGTGCGTATCGCAGAGGTAGCGATGCTTTTGATACATATGTGCGATGGTTTGCGCGGTCTCAGCCTCATCGGCATAATAACCGATAAAATCGTTTTGGATTGCGCGAAGCACTGTGTTATCTACAGTGTAGCAGCCGTTTTGCTTGAGTTTGGACATGTATTTGGCGGTCATCTCGGCGCCGCAGGTGAAATACAGCAGCCGTTCGAGATTGCTGGATATCAGAATATCCATCGAAGGTGACATAGTCACATGAAAATCACGGTTGCGGTCGTATGTACCTGTGCGCAGAAAATCTGTTAGCACGTTATTTGTATTAGATGCGCATATCAGCTTGCCGAACGGCAGGCCGGCGCATTTGGCGATGTATGCCGCAAGAATATTGCCAAAGTTGCCAGTAGGAACGCAAATATTTACCACGTCGCCGGCCGAAATTCGTCCGGAATTGATCATGTCGCAATATGCAGATACATAATAGACGATCTGAGGCGCGAGCCGCCCCCAGTTGATAGAGTTGGCGCTTGAGAAAAAGTAGCCTGCGTGGTCAAGCTGATCGGCCATTTCGGCGTCACCAAATATTTGCTTGACACCATTTTGCGCGTCGTCAAAATTGCCCTTTATGGCGTAGACCTTAACGTTTCCTCCCTCCTGCGTAGCCATTTGCAGCTTTTGAACGCGGCTGACGCCGTCAACTGGATAGAAAACGGTGATCCTTATGCGCGGGACGTCGCGGTAGCCCTCAAGCGCAGCCTTACCGGTGTCACCCGATGTTGCGACAAGAATATAAGCGCAGCGAGTCTCGCCCGTCTTTTCCAATGCGCGTGACAGCAGGCGTGGCATTATTTGCAGCGCCATGTCCTTGAACGCGGCGGTCGGCCCATGCCACAGCTCGAGCAGCTGTTGACCGTCAAGATCGGCAGACAGCGGCGCAGCGCCTCCCGGGAAGGCTTCATATGAATATGCCGCCTGACAGTCAGCCAACAACTCGTCATAGTCATAATCAGTGAGAAAACGCGACAAAATATTCGCCGCACGATGCGGGTAATCCATCTTGCGCAGTGCGTCAAGATCGTCGGGGGTGATGCAGGGCAGTGTCTCGGGGACGTACAGTCCTCCGTCAGACGCCAGTCCGTTTTTTATCACATATGCCGAGCTGAACTCGGCTTTTTTGGTGCTTCTTGTGCTTTTGTACAGCATTGTGTTTGGCCTTTCCAAAGCTTATTTTATATGCTTTTCAATGAATGATTTTGCGTTTTTCCAGAATATTTTGTCTATCAACTCATCGCTGTAGCCGATGCGCGACATGGCGTCACTGATCTTCGTGAGGTCTCGCACATCGTGGAAACCCGTTGGCAGCTCGGTGCCGTCGAGATCGCAGCCGAGGCAGATGGTATCCTCACCGCCGAGAGCCAGATAATGCTCCGCGTGCCGCAGAATATCGTCGACACACGCATTTTGTGGTGCGAGATGCGATGGACACAGACTGAGCCCAACAATACCACCGAGCCTACATATGTGCTCAAAATGCTCGTCGCGCAGGTTGCGCGAGTGGGCGTGAACTGCATACGAATTTGAATGTGAAGCGATAGCGGGCAGCCCGGCGGCCTCGGCAAGCTCTAAAATATCGGACGTGGTCTGCGCCGACGCATGCGACACATCTGGAACGATCCCAAGCTCAAAGCAGTGGTTGACTACCTGACGTCCAAATTCGGTCAGTCCTATCTCGGTATTGTGCGATCCACCTATGCAGGTCTCGCCGCTCCACATCAAAACAATAAATCGAACGCCTTTTTGATGCAAAATATTCAATTTTGTGATGTCATTTTGCAGTATCCGCGCATCCTCAAGACTAAGCAGCATGACGCCGCGATGTGCTTCCCATGTAGCCCTGATATCGGCGCCACACGTCAAAAGCGTAGCACGTGACGAATTTGACGCCAGCTGCGAGGCAAGATAGCCATAGGCCTCGTGAAAATAGCTGTATCCGTCGGCATCAGAAAGCGAGTGCGGAATGTATACCGCCATCACCTGTGCGTAATTTTCATATGTATCGAGCTTGTTAAGTGATATATTGTGATCATTTTCTGATAGCAGAGTATGATTGCGACACATACTCATGGCCGTGTCGCAGTGCAGGTCGACCAGCTTCATAATGACTCCTCCTAATCGATAATAGCGGTAAATGCGTTTTTTATTTGATGTATGCGTTTGACGCGCGGAAGCTGACCGTTGTAAGCAGGGTAAAAATAAACCTCAATGACATCGATCCGCGCTCCCATGCGAATCTTTTTTTCGTGCATGTAATAAAGCGCAGCCTCAGATATGAGGCGCTGCTTTTGCCGGTTGACCGCGGCTCCGGGGCGGCCATATCGGTACATGTTGTGTGCATTATCGGTGCGCGCTTTAACTTCGACAAAAACCAAGCTTTGTTCAGTTCTCGCAATAATGTCTATTTCACGATGGTTGTAACGGTAGTTGCGTTCAAGTATGGTATAGCCGTTGCTGACAAGGTAATCGGCGGCGATATCCTCACCGTAGCGCCCGATGGACGTCGTAGTTTGAGCTGTCATTTTTGATCATCAAGAAAGCGGATGAACTGACGGCGGTGAATCGGTGTTGGGCCAAGATTGCGCAGGGCGTCCATATGTGCCGCGGTTCCGTAGCCCTTGTGCTTGGCGATACCGTAGCCCGGATATTGTGCGTCAAGCTCAAGACAGATGCGGTCACGTGTTACCTTTGCCAGTATTGAGGCTGCGGCTATGCTTGGGCTGATGGCATCCCCCTTCACAACTGACCGACCGTCAACAGGGAAGTCACGGAACACATTTCCGTCCACCAAAGCGTAGTCTGCCTGCATTGGTAGCCCTATGATTGCACGGCGCATTGCTAAAAGCGTGGCTTCCAGAATATTATATTCATTAATTTCCTCAACTGTTGCCAAAGCTACGCAATATCCGACGGCCTCTTTTTTTATGGTTTCAAAAAGCTTGTCTCGTTGCTTGGCAGATAGCTTTTTAGAGTCATTAAGCCCTTCAATGACGAGTCCATCCGGTAGTATGCAGGCGGCTGCGGCTACGGGACCACACAATGGGCCGCGCCCGGCCTCGTCGACGCCGCAAATGACGTGATAGCCGGCGCTCCTTGCCTCAGACTCAAGTTTATATTCTAACATGAGAAATACCTCACTCGATATTTGCAAACAAAAAATGTTCGAATTTGATTAAGTAATTATTGATCTGTGAGCTTATTTTGGGGCAAAAAGTCAAGTGTAATTCGCCCAATTCTACCGGATCTGAACTCATCCAGCAGCATCATGACAGTGCGTTCAAAGTCAATGTCGCCACCACTTATGAGAAAACCCCTCCTGCGTCCGATGAGTTCTAAAAGCCCTGCGTCTGTCAACTGTTCCAAGCTGCTGATATCTCCCAGCTTATAACGCTGACACAGCAGCTGGGGGTAGTATTTTTTTAGTCTTCGACCGAGCGCCATGGCAACAGCCTCGGTATCAATGACGACGTCCTTAACAGCTCCGGTTGCAGCCAGATTTTCCGCAACACGACGGTCATCAAATTTTGGCCACAGAATACCGGGTGTGTCGAGCAGGTCAAAGCCTGCTGATGTGGATATCCATTGCTTATTAAGCGTCACGCCGGGGCGATTTTCAACCTTCGCTTTACCCGCTCCTGCCAATCTATTCACCAGCGAGGATTTTCCTACGTTCGGAATACCGAGCACCATGGCTTTGAGCTTTCTCCCGACCATCCCTCGGTCACGATAACGTTCAAGCTTTTCAGCACAGAGCTGACGCATAGCCGGCGCGATGCGCCCCAGTCCATTGCCGCTGACGCAGTCAGTTGGTATGCAGACGCAGTTCTCAGTGCTTAGCAGACGTGCCCAGCTGGAGGTCTGTGCGGGGTCTGCAAGGGAAGCCTTGTTGAGCAAGATGATTGATGGTTTTGCTGATTTTAACTTTTCTATTTCAGGATTGCGTGAGCTGTATGGAATACGTGCGTCGAGCAGTTCGATCACGACGTCAATATTTTTTAGATTTTCTTCAATGATACGCCTCGTCTTGGCCATGTGGCCGGGGTACCACTGTATCACGTCTGAAGGCATAGATACTCCGATAAAGATTAATTTTTTATTTTTGTGACTCAGTTAAAAACTGTGAATTCGGAAATTGGGGAAAAACGCAATATCACCTTGCCGAGTACACGGCGGCAGTCAACGAGTCCGATCAGGTTTGAACGGCTGTCTTCGGAATTATTGCGGTTGTCGCCCATGACAAACAGCTTGCCCTCAGGGACATACGTTTCCAGTGTGCCGCGCCATTTCCAACGTCCAGTATCCAGATGCTTATACATTGATTCGTCTATTATGTCATTTTCATCGAACACGTTGTCGTCAGATACATAAACGAGGTTGTTGACAGCGTCGATCTTGACGTAGTGTCCGCCAGTGGCTATCACGCGCTTGACAATGTTTTCGTTGTACCCGGTGCGATCCGGGCTGGTTTGATGAAAAACGACTATGTCAAACTGCTGCGGCTCGTAGAACAGATTTGATATTATCAGCTTGTCGCCGTGCGTGAGAGTTTTGTTCATTGACGGGCCGTCGACCTGACAAAGTCGAAAAACGAATGTCAGGAAAAAGATCAGTATGCAGCAACCCAAAACAAATGTCTCTATATTATCAAAAATGTCGGCATATATGCTTTTGCGTGGTGCATTGCCAGCGGCCCCGGAGGATGACGATGCAGAAGTATTTGGTGATTGATTCATAATACTCTCCTTTTGATAGGCAAATTATATATCACGTATAACTATTAGCTCGTCTAAAATCGGAGCCGAATATGATTTGGTGATTATATTATGCCAGTTTGAAGAAATAATCTAATAGTTTATATCCATCAGGTATAAACAAACCGGCTTTTGCAGCAGTGCTCTCGTTAAACTGCTCAGTGCCTGACACACGTCCGGTGGACGAGTAGGCGAAGAAGGGAACAGGCTCAGATGAATGCGTGCGCAATTCCACCGGAGTGGGGTGGTCGGGAAGCACCATGATCTTAAAATCGTCGTTACAGCGCTGCAGATATTCGTAGACGGGCTTCAGTATTTTTTCGTCAATCAGTTCAATGGAGCGCGTTTTGTTTTGTGCCTCGGCGCGATGTCCGCATTCGTCGGGCGCTTCTACGTGAACGTAAACAAACTCATAGCCGTCCTCAAACGCTTTGATTGCGGCCTCGGCCTTGCCGGTGTAATTGGTATCGATGTTCCCGCTGGCGCCGGGTACGTCTATGGATGTCATACCGGCACAGATAGCAATGCCCTTGATAAGGTCAACCGCAGATATCACTGCGCCGCGCATATGCCATTTATCATAGAAGTTAGGCAGCGATGGCTTTTTACCGGGGCTCCACAACCATGCCGAGTTGGCCGGGTGCAGTCCGCGAGCGCGTCGGTCAACGTTGACGGGGTGGTTGTTCAAAATGTCGTAGCTGTCGCGCATTAGCTTTAAAAACTCTCCGCCGCCGTTATCCTCACGTGGCAAATATTCGCCAATGGTACGTCCGAGAATGTCATGAGGACGCATAAAATTATATTTATCGTCGCCGTTTTTCCAAATCAAGCAGTGCCGGTAGCTCACACCGGTATAAAAACGTCTATATTCATTGCCCAAGTTATCCTGAAGTGATTTGATCAATGCGTCAGCTTCAGGGGTGGTTATTTCATCGGCGCTGTGGTCGATCATTGTTTTTGAAGCATAATCGCCGCCATCACTCAAGGTTACGACATTGCAACGGTACGCGGTTTCGTCCGGCTGCAGTTGGATCCCCATGCTGACAGCCTCAAGCGGAGAGCGACCTTTAGAATATATTTTAGGATCGAACGACAGAATTGCCATGTTTGCAGTATCGCTTTCCGGGACCATGCCGTGTGGAACGTTTAAAACAGTTCCAACGACAGCCTCGGCTGCCAGCATGTCCATTGTAGGCTTATGAGCTTTTTGCATGGGAGTCATATTATCGAGCTCGGGAATGGGGCGATCTGCCATCCCATCTGGAATCAAAACAAGATATTTCATATGAAATTCCTTCTTCAAATAATTGTTCACTTTATTATAACACAAATGTTGTGAAACATCAATAGCGAGCAGCACATTTTTAATATTTTATCAAGCGCTTAGCACCGTAATACTGTGCCGGTAACATTAATATTCACATTATTTTCACGTTAATGTTGCTTTTTCTGCCTTGATTATTCAAACGAAATATGATACAATATATAGGATAAATCGGAGGATAGCCATGAAGAAAAATGAATTTGATAGTAAGGCTCCCGGCAGTGGCGACGGCACGCCTGGCAGGCAGGGAACACGCAATCTTGACGATCGCCTAAAAAAAATAATAATATGCATTTTTGCCGGAATGACGGCCTTTGTTATAATAGGCTACTCGGTTGCACGGCTTGTAGATTTTGATGCGTTGCTTTCGCCTTCAACTGAGTATAAGCAGCCTAACACGATTATTTTTGCGACGCCTAATTATGATGAGGATATTTATGCCGATGACATTTATATGGGTTTGGATCGCAACATATATATATACGATATTGATACCGGACTGCGTGAGTCGTTGGAGCCTGATGACTATGAGACATATGGCGACAGTGTGCGCTTTATGTCTGATTTTGTAAATTTAATTATTAACGGGGATGCTGACGGCTACAATTCTTGCTTTGTCAGCGATGAGTATCATAAAGAATCGTTTACCAAGCAAAAGCTATACAATATTGTGATAACCAAGCTGTCCGAAGAGGAAATCACTGAGGCGGGGCAGACATGGACCGAATATGAGTTTGCGCTGGAGTATATGATACGTCATAACAACGGAACTCTAAGGCTTGATCTTGAAAGTGACGCATGTCGCGCACAGTATATGACAGTTTCTGATCGCTCGGGGCGCCTGCTGATTGAGTCCATGCGTTTCCCGGTCGAGCAATAAAAAGAGTCATCCTCGAGACCGAGTGAACGATCACGAGGATGACTGCCGACAATGTATTAGTTCAGGCCAGCTGGGCGACGACGCGGTGAGCCCATTCAAAAACTGGAGTCTTTTCTTCATCAGATACTTTGGAGAGGAACGGTAGTCCACCCTTGAAATAGCAGACCTCGCTGATAACATTCGTTCCGGCTTCCTTGAGTACGTTCTGAACATTCTGAGCGCCTTTTTCTGTACCATCAATGATAAGCGCCACGTTTTGAGCACGTGCCTTTGTCAGCTCGCGACAGAACAGGCGAAGCTTGTCGTCAAGCTCATCCTTGATTGAGATGCAAAGAACCACAAGACGTTCTTTGTCGCAGGCGTATGCCGGCGGAATTGCGTCAACGGAGTTGAGCGCGAGTTCAAACTCGTTTTTGAGTTCGTTTGCCAGTGTCTTGACTCTGGATTTATTAGTCCAATGCAGGACGCGCATTTTAATTGCCATTAATTTTGACCATCCCTTCAAATAATGAATTTTACTATAATAATTATAACATATTAATTGAATAATTGCAAATCAAATATTATAATTTTTTTATTTTTCTGTTTTGTACAATTCGCGCAGCTGCAATTGTGCATTATTTACAAAGGATACACTTGAAACGTGCGGTTGGATGCCGAGCTGATGCCCATTATGCTTCCCTCGATTATACAAAATTTGCATTTTGTATAATCGCGTTTAATTCGATATTTGATCCAAAAACTGATTCCCTATAAAGCGCCAGGCCGCCTGAGACTATTTATTTTTGCTTTCGTTTATGCGCATATACTTTATACGTGTTGCCTGACCACCTCTTAGATGGCGCTCCTGCTTGTTATGCTCCAGCAATTTCTTAATTTCGTTGTACAGCGGCTGATTGACCCGCTGCAGGCTTTGCGTTACATCTTTATGTACGGTACTCTTGCTGATTCCAAATTTTATTGCCGCGCTTCGAACCGTGGCGTTATTCTCAAGCATATACCACGCCAGCTGGACGCAACGTTCCTTGCTTGCTGAAATATACATCATATATAATTCGCTCCATATCCTGAATTAATCACAATAAATGATATGCGGGTATGTTGAGCAAAATGACATATTATTACAAAGGAGTTCTTGCTATGACTATTCCGAGCGATCAGATCCTTATTGAAGGTATGACCTCAGTGTCAGCCGTGATTAATTCAATAATTGCCGGAGTGAGTGATCGCCGGATTACAAAAGTTTATATATCAGATACCATTGTTAACAAAAAGAGTCGCGAAGTTAATTTTTTACACAACAGCGCCGGCGAGCTGGGATATGATACCATTATAGTTAAATCAGATCAACTTAGTGAGATAACCGCGGGCAACACTCATGGCGGGATAGCGGCCATTTGTACGGAGCGGCACTTCCCTGCTGTAGCCGCCGATGCTTTGCCATCAAATGGCATATTTGCCTTGTTGGATGGTATCGAAGACCCTTTCAATTATGCATATACAGTCCGCTCGCTATATGCCGCTGGCTTTGACGGCATAGTGCTCCCGCCGCGCAATTGGATGAGCGCCGCTGGGACAGTTATAAAATCCTCGGCAGGTACAAGCGAGCTTATGACGACATATGTCGATGATCCGATTTCTGCGGTGAAATGCTTCAAAAAATGCGGATATAACGTTGTTTGCGCCGGAATACGTGACTCTGTTTCGTTGTTTGAAGCTAACTTAAAAAAACCGCTTTTACTTATAATCGGCGGCGAGAAGCGCGGAATATCGCGTTCCCTGCTTGGATTGTCCGACGTGACCGTGCGTATTGACTACGGTCGTCGTTTTCTCGGTTCGCTTACTACAGCGTCCTCTGCATCTGTCATTGCATTTGAAATAATGCGTCAAAACAGATAATAATTGCTGCCCTCCGTTAATAAAATGTACAAACGGAGGTGATGAATTTATGCAGGCTACCATTGGCTCCACGCGAATGGACCGGGTGCATACCAAAACTACGATTCGCGCCAGGCTTTATGTGACCTATTCGGTGTTGCTCGTATTTGCTGTCGCGCTGGGACTGGCCGCATATCGACTATGCCCCGACAAATTGCCGCGTACGGTCTACATATGGCTCGAGCGACTGGCGATACCGCAAAAAAATGAAAAAATATTTGATTTTATTGCATCAATAGTATATAATTCGGTTGACATATTTAAAATATCGGCTATAATTATAGTTGTAGGCTTTACGTATGTGACCGCTCCGTTATGCCGTGCTGCTATGCTTTTTTATGGCATCGCGTCCGGATGGGCGCTTGGCTTTATCGTTGGTACCGGTGGCTTCGGTAGCGCTCTGTGGAGTGCGACTGTAATAGTGTGCGCTGCGCTGCAAGGGCTCATCACTGTGGCCTGCTGTGTTCGCGCTGAGCTGATATCCGACGAGCTCTATAAGATGAAGCACCCTCGTATAGTATTGACATCACGTGCATTTTGGAGCTATGTAATGTGGCTGTTAGTTTCATTCGGATATACACTGATTATAACTCTGTGCTACCGGGTGATGCTTATATTTATTTTATAAAGGAATTGTAAGGTAAAGAAACATTGGAACAAAAAAAGAAAAAATTCAAGCTGTTTGACATGAACCGCGATGGTAAGGGTGTCGAAAAGGTCGAGGAAGGCCCCAAGAACTTCGTCAACTTCTTCAAGCTCTATTTCAGAAAGTTTTCGCGGCTGCTGTCCGTCAATCTGATACTCATCTTTTTGGTGCTGCCGATAATCATCGCCGTAGCTGTCTATATTATGGGGCCGACAATTAATTCACCGACCAGTCCCCTGTTCCCAACGCTCTATGGTGCCTCTGTTATCGCCAATTCCCCGTCTGCTGACATATTGCTGGCGATAAATGGCGGTCAGTTGGCTGTCCCGGTGTACAACTCATATGTCTACTATGTGGTGGCGATAATTGCGGTCATTTACGTGCTGACTTTTGGGTGGCAGAATGTCGCCGGAACATACCTTGCACGCAGCTTAGTTCGCGGAGACCCTGTGTTCGTTATCTCTGACTATATTTATTCTATCAAAAAGAATTGGCGTCAAGGATTGATAATGGGGCTGATAGACTGCGCCTGCATTGGTGTGCTGATAGTAGATTTTCTGTATTTTTACTATCAAACTGGCTCATTTATGCTCGATGTGATGTATATCGTAACGGTCGCACTGATTTTTATCTATTTTACCATGCGCTTTTACATTTACATGCAGATGATCACCTTTGACATCAGCCTGTGGAAGATCATCAAGAACTCGTTGATATTTACTGCGCTCGGCATAAAAAGAAATTTGGTGGCGACGCTTGGGTTGGTCGCGATAATAGCGCTCAACGTAGTGCTGATCATGCTGCTGATGCCGCTGAATATCATATTGCCACTGATATTGCCGCTGTTTTACTACATCGGAACGTCATTTTTCATCAAGGCCTATGCCGCGTACCCTGTCATTGAGAAATACATGATCTCCCCTGTTGTCGACAAAAATGATGACACCTCTGATGGCGACAGTGGAGACGACGAGGGCGATATCGAGCCCAACAATGTGCCGAACCCGACATAGTTCAAGCTCTTCTCGCCCAATAAAAAAGCACCATAAGCGCTGTACAATGCGGCGTTCATGGTGTTTTTTCTGTGATGTTTTTACCCAAAACTAATTGTTTTTGCCCTGCTGCCTTTCGTTACTAACAAAATACTTCACGGTATTGGCGAGAGACAAAAGCTCTGTTCGGAAAAATTCGGGATATATCTTGATATCCTTGTTCATTTTCTCCTCCAAATCAAAAACAAAAAGGATTTGTCACATTCTCCGCCCCAAATACCGTTATCCCCATTCGATACATGGCTTTTGCATGAATGCGGTCATGCCATATAAAGCGACGCATGACCTTGCGCAGTGACCAAGCTTCGCTGTAGCTACCCTCAATGACTGCATTTTGCAAAAAATCGGGCTGTCGCTCCAATGCCTCAAATCCACGCTTTCGACATTCGTAGATATTTCCGTCATTATCGGCGTCCACATTGATCTCCCCGAAATAATACGAGTTTACATTCTTGGTATGACAGTACATTTCATTTGCCGTGCGGGGGACTTGCCCGTAAAATGTCTTGCGCTCCGGTGCAGCGGCTGAATTTTTGTCCGGGATGGATTCATATAAGGTAAGAAAATCCTTTGCCGACTTTAATGCAAGTGTTTTCAGCTTTTCATATTCCTCGGCCGTCAGCGGTGAGCGTTCACACTCGAAAAGCACATCAGAATCCGCATCCCGAATGGCAAGCTCGGAGCATTTTTCTCCGACGATCACGATCTCTATTTCATCCGCTGCGTCCACGCTCAGCCATTTGCAATAAGAAACGATCTCTCTGGGCATCTTTGCCTTTGCGATTTCAAGACTTTCGCCACGGGTATATGCACCGATATGATCCACAGAATAAAGCAAAGTATCATTGCCGTTATGTTCCCATATACATTTTATCGTCATATAACGTCAACCTCCTATTAGCAGTGGCTTTTTTGCATCAATAATGATCGATACCATTCCGAGCTTGCCGTCTTTATTTCGTGTATCGAAGCGCAATGAACGACCGATCTTTCCGTCAAGTTCATTCCAGTATTTATAGTGAAATACCCCCTCTTCGTCGCAATATTCGAGCAGATCAACGACAAAGCCCGCTTTTTCAAACACAGCACACAGCGTTTGGCGATCATAAACGATTTTATGAGTATAAGCAGGATGATCAGGATCACCGTTACCGCCAACTTTAACGATATTTTTTTCTGCTTGCGCATACAGCTTCGGCGAGGTCTGCGGATAGGTCAGAGCTTCGGGAAGCGCGTTTCACGGTCGATCGATCGACACCCAGCTCATTGCATTTTTCGATGGCAAGGTTGTGACCCTGCAGGGCTGACTTTCGATACCAAAATATTGCCTGCTCCATATCACGCTCAACACCAATGGCATCCTCGTAGAACTAGTCGAGGTTGTACTGCCCGTCACGGTCACCGTGATCGGCGGCTCTGCGCGTCCAGGTTCTGACATTGATATTTTCTCCGATTCAAAATGATTAAAAATGGACTGTTTCGGGTGCGGATGTAAACGAATAGAATGTCGCCATGGCATTTTTGAAATACAACACCTGTGTATTGCCGTCGTTTTCATTGTACATGCTGCGCAGCTCGGGATATGCGTCCAACATGGACTTACGCGCCTCTGTGCGGTCGTCCTCGATCAGTTCACCTGCGATGCGGATCCATTGGCCGTCCTTAAAAGCGCAAATTTCAGCTCTCGGGTTTTCCAACAGCTGTTTGGAAACCGGCTTGATCTTTCCCGTTTGGATGTAGAGCTTGCCCTCAAAAATATGCGCTGTGCCAAAAGGCCGTACATGAGGCTGGTCGCCCTCCACCGTTGCCAGATAATACACTCCGGCCTCCTTCAAAAATTGACATACTCGTTCCATTAAAAATACCTCCATTGGTGTGTTTTGTTGATTTTTTATTGTAATGATTCCAAATAATTATTCGCCGTCCGTAGTCCGCTCGGTTTCTTTGGCATGTGTGCTTTCGCCCAATCAGTTTTTCAAAAGTGCCCGTATATCATCAGCAACTGACTTTCCGTCAAGCCGCGAGGCGCTGTAGATAGTTTCGCCCCGACCGGCGCGCAAAAATGGGTCTATGGTACCGATGACATGCGTTTTGACGCTTTGGGACATGCCTGCGCGATAAAGCGCGTCACAAATTGAAAAACCCATACCGCCTTGACGAATTTCTTCTTCAAGTGTGACCACAAATCTGACGTCCCGTGGCAAGCTTGACAACACCTCGACGGCTATTTCGTCCCAAGGCGTCAGGCGCTCAAGCAGCAATATTCCAACATTTATACCATATTCTCGGCAATGCGTGACTGCGTCGAGTGCATTTTTAGCAATGCGGCCATGTGTAATGATCACCGCTTCGCATGCGCCGCTCGGGAAATACGGTCGCACGTCGCCGACGGCACTGTGCTCGGAATAAAATGCTTTCAGCACCTCTGGATCCTCGCAACCGGATGGATATCTTATCGCGCAAGGGCAGTTTTGGCTCAGTGCGTCGTAAATGGCGCGCTCAAGCGTTAAAAATGTTGCGGGGGTGTATATTCGCACATTTGGTAGGCTTCCAAGCACAGAAACGTCAAATATTCCGTTGTGCGTGGCGCCGTCACCGGCATTAAGGCCGGCGCGGTCGATGCACATGAGGACGGGCAACCCCTGCAGCGCGATGTCGTGGATGATATTGTCGAAGCCGCGCTGCAAAAAAGTCGAATAAATGGCCGCGACCGGCCGTTTCCCGGCTGCCGCAAGACCTGCAGCAAAGGTCAGAGCGTGCTCTTCGGCGATTCCAACGTCAAAAAAACGCTGCGGAAAGCTCTTTCTGAATCCCTCGAGACCGGTGCCGTAGCTCATAGCCGCCGTTATTGCGACTATATTTTGGTCCTTTGCGGCCGCTTCACACAGTATTCGACCACATTCGGATGAAAAATTGCGCTGTGGCTGCATCAAGCCGCGCGCTGCCACGCCGTGGTAGAGATGCGGACGCTCCTCTGCGGGAGCATATCCCCTGCCCTTTTGGGTCTTCAGGTGTATCACGACGCTCTCGCCCAGCTTTGTTGCTTCTCTTAGCACAGTCTCAACGCGGGTCTCATCGTTTCCGTTGATTGGGCCGATGTAATACAGTCCGATGTCCTCAAAATAATTGCTGCCGTACACAAAATTCTTGAGCGATTTTTTGACGCTACGTATTCCTTTGAAAAGTGCGTTTCCGATAAGAGGAATGCGGCTGATTATCCGACCGGTGGTCTGCTTAGTCTTAAAATATCGCGGACTCGAGCGCACCTCGGCCAGGCTGCTGGCGAATCGCCCGGTATTTTTGGAAATGGACATTTCATTTTCGTTTATAACGATTATCAGACGAAGATCGCGGTCGCAATTGTTGAGCGCCTCGTGGATCATACCGCCAGTGAAGGCCCCGTCGCCCAAAACTGCCACGGTAAATGCGTCAGAACCCGAAAGCCGATCCGCTTCGGCAAAGCCAAGTGCCGCCGAGATCGAGGTTGAGCTGTGCCCGGCGCCGAAGCAATCATGCACGCTCTCGGCACGCGATGTAAAGCCCGAAAGCCCGCCCGGCTGGCGCAGTGAATCAAAATCGGCGTTTCGCCCGGTCAGTAATTTGTGAACATAGCTTTGGTGTCCAACATCCCAAATTATGTGGTCGTGTGGCGTGTCAAAAACGCGATGAAGCGCGATTGTCAGCTCGACGACACCGAGATTGGACGCTAAATGCCCGCCTGTCTGCTCGACAGTCTCAACCAATCTTTCACGGATCTCGTCAGCAAGTTGCGGAAGCTTGTCAGTTGGCAGCGATTTGACATCACGTGGGGATAATATCTGATTCAAAAGCTCGTATTTATTATTATTTTGTGATTGACTATTCAAGGCTTGTTCCCTCGGAAATAATTATATAATGCGGAGCCGCAGCCAGGTTGACTGCGGTACACAATTATATTATAGCATATATTTCATGTTTTGAAAAGAGGTTATTAAAAAATACCGGGCAGCAATTGCTGCCCGGTAGAGCAAGAACAGGTTAAGGAATAAATGTTCCTATGAGATTTGACGCCAACACCACCAGTACGAGTGATATCGGATATGTCGCAGCGTACGCAGCCGCAACATCGTCGGTCTCGGCGACGCCGATCAGTGTGCCGAGAGCGGGTGTGCTCGTCATGCCGCCGGTGAGCGAGCCGAGGTTGTTCAGCATGTGCAGCTTGAAAACATAGCGCGCCATCAGATAACCGACTATCATAGGCAGCAGCGTCATAATAGCGCCGGCGATAAAGCCGTAGACAACTATCATAATGCCGTATTCGGAGGCCTGGATCTGCGAGACCAGCTCAACGCCGCCCTCAACGCCGGCACCGATCAGGAACAGCATAAGTCCAAATTCACGGAATACCTTAAGCGTAGAGTCCGGGATCTTGAGGCTGATGGGGCCGATGTGGCCGAAGTGACCCAGCACCAGTGCCATGATCAGTGGGCCGCCTGTGTTTCCGAGCGAGAAGCAGGCGCCGGACAGCCCCTCGGACGTGAGCGGGATCTTGATTGAGCCCAGCAGTATGCCAAGCACCAGCGCGAGTCCGAAGGCTGCCAGACCGAACTCATCAAGCTCGATCAGCTTCCTACTGCTTTTCTTCTTTTTCTGAGCGTTGTTCTGCTCATTGCCGGCATCATCGCGTATATAGCTGCGCTCAAGTGCCATATCTGCATGCAGCAGCTTAGGGACTATCTGCACGAACAGCACCACGCCGATAACCCCGAACGGATATGCTACGGCATGACCGAGCGCAACCATGCCCTCCTCTGTCGCGACCTGCTTTGCGGCCGAGAAAGCGGGGGTTGATGTCAGTGCACCCGACAGGATGCCCGTGCTGTAGTCCGAGCCGATGCCGGGGATCAGTGCGAAGACGACCGCGACAGCAGCTCCCATCACGATTATGATGGCTCCCAGCGGGACGTAGGATTTTGCATTCTTTTTGAGATTTCTGAAGAAATTGGGGCCTGCGATGTAGCCGACTGCGGTAACAAACAGCACCAGTCCTACACTGTCAATAAACTTGTAGTTGGACACAGCTGCCGAAGCGGAGCTTTCAATGTAGAATCTGCCAATTATCGGTATATCCTTGAGCCCTTCGATGGTAAAAAGATATCCGAATAGCAACGCGACGAGGAAAACGCCGGCCGTGCCGAGGCAGACGCCTTTAATTTTGATGCTGCCGATGGCATAACCGATCAGGCAGATCAAAAATGCGCCCATAAGCACCACGGAGGTGGTACCCAACGAAAAAATATCATTTAGCATAAGTCGTTAAGCGTTCCCTTCTTATTTGGCCTCATACTTGGGGTTGCCGTGCGTATAGCGCGGCAGCAGCATGGGCGAAACTGTGTCGGTAACGATGCCGGCAGCCTTCATCTCGGCAGCAAAGCGGTTGATGTGATCAAGCGTCAGCTTACCGACTGTGGTCTCCTTGGCCTTAGCAGCAGCATTAACGCCCGCATTGCGGCCAAACACAATGATATCAAGCAGCGAGTTGCCCATGAGGCGGTTCTCGCCGTGTATGCCACCGACAGCCTCGCCGGCTACATACAGGTTCTCAACATCGCTCATGCCGTCGACGGAGATCTTGATGCCGCCGTTTTGATAATGCAGCGTCGGGTAGATGAGGATGGGCTGCTTTCTCATGTCGATATCATACTTCAGATACATTCTGAGCATTGCGGGAATACGCTTTTCGATCGTGCCCTCGCCGTGCAGCTGCTCTATCATAGGCGTATCCAGCCAAATGCCGTAGCCACCGCCCGGAATCGGCACGCCCTTGCCGCGTGCCTTGCACTCACGGATGATGGAGGCTGCTGACACATCGCGCGTCTCCAGCGGGTGCATAAATGCCTCGCCGTCCTTGTTGACCAGCATGGCACCGATTGATCGCACCTTCTCGGTCACCAGTGCGCCGTATATCTGCGAGGGATATGCCACTCCTGTGGGGTGATATTGCAGTGTGTAAGCGTAAAGCAACGGTGCGCCGACACGGTATGCCAGCACCAGGCCATCAGCCGTTGCGCCATAGTGATTGGAGGTTGGGAAGCCTTGATAGTGCATGCGTCCAGCACCGCCGGTGGCGATGATGACTGTCTTTGCACGTGCGACCATAAGCTCGTTTGTCTCCATGTTCATGAGCACAGCGCCGGCCGCCTTGCCGTTTTCATCAAGAATTATCTCGATTGCGGAGGTGAAATCGACTACCGGAATGCCGCGGTTGATGACCTCGTCGCGCAGGACGCGCATTATTTCGGCGCCGGTATAATCCTTGGCTGCGTGCATTCTCTTGCGGGAGGTTCCACCGCCGTGAGTGGTGATCATGGTACCGTCCTCATCCTTGTCGAACAGCACGCCGAGATCATTGAGCCATTTGACTGACTCAGGCCCCTCGCTGACCAGCTTGCGCAGCAGTTCGGGCACATTCTTAAAGTGACCGCCGCCCAGCGCATCCACATAATGAACAGCGGGAGAGTCACCGGGCTTGTCAGCGGCTTGGATGCCACCCTCAGCCATCATGGTGTTTGCGTCGCCGTGACGCAGTTTGGTCACGATCATGACATTGGCGCCGTTTTCGTGTGCCATGATAGCTGCCGACGAGCCGGCTCCGCCACCGCCTATGACCAAAACGTCAACATCGTAATCCGGATTTTCCAGATCAACGTCAGACGGCTTTATGCGGCTGTTCGCCTGAAGCATCGCAGCCAGCTCAAGCGGTACCTTTTCGCCCTTGTTGGGGCCGATGGACAGTGTTGTGAACTGAGACTGAATGTAATCAGGGTGAAATTCCTTGAGCAGAGCGTCCTTTTCCTCGGGGGACATTCTTTTGGGCTCCACACCCATACGAGAGGCACGCGTGGCCTCTACCTTCTTGATCGAATCAAGCATTTCCTGTGTTAACATGTTATGCGCCCCCTTACTTTTCAATTACGCGGTTGTTGTACAGCTCCTTGAGCTCCTCAACCGGCTTGCCCATGAGATTCTCAAGCAGCTCGTTGAAATCACCATTGTTGATCTCGCGAACGCGATCCTCAAGGTGCTCGCTCTTGGGCGCCAGATACTTACCGGTCAAGCGTCTGGCCAGCAGTGCGACCTGCGGGTGCGAGATCCCTGCCGGGCAGCGCGACGAGCAAACGCCGCACATGACGCAGTCAAAGGATGCTTCGGCGCACTTTTCAAATTCGCCGCGCTGAGCATATGCTATGTACTGCATGACATTGAGCCCCTGCGTGCAGGACTTAGTGCAGGCATTGCAGCCGATACAGCTGTATATCTCAGGGTAAAGCTGCATCATTACCTGTTCCTCGGGCTTGACCTTCTCGATGTCATAGACCTGCTTTATCAGCGGGAAGAACGGCAGAGTTGCAACGTACATGTTGTCCTGCACCTGCGTCTGGCAGGCAAGGCAAACCTTGAGCTCTCTGTCATCCTTTATGCGGTAAATGGTAGCGCAGGCGCCGCAACGGCAGCCGCAGCCGCGAACCAGCTGATAGCCCGCATATTCCATCGCACCCATAATAGTGAGGCTGGACGGAACCGTGTATTTCTTACCCATCAGGTAAACGTTTACCATATCTTGCATGGTGTGTATTTCTCCTTATCAATACTCATCCGGCAGCTCGTCAAGCTGGTCGAGACGGAACACCGGGCCATCATGGCAGATGTACCTGTTACCGATGTTGCAGCGACCGCATTTTCCGATTCCGCATTTCATTTTCATTTCCATTGTGGTGTATATCTGAGATTTTTCAAAGCCCAGCACCGTCAGGCCTGCAAGCGTGAATTTGATCATAACAGGCGGACCGCATAAAATTACGGTCCTGCTCTTCTCAAAGCACAACTCGCTGACATAGTTGGGAACAAAGCCGACGTGACCGTTCCACCCTTCCTGCGGGCGGTCGATGGTCAGGTAGACGTTGATGTCGGTGTCGCGCGACCATTCGTCGATGATTTCCTTGTAGTCGACCAGATCGTCCATGGAACGCGAGCCGTAGACTATGTCAATATGCTTGTATCTGTCGCGGTAGTGACGGCAGTAGTTTATGACCGAGCGCAGCGGCGCCAGGCCAATACCGCCGGCGATAAACAGCAGATCCTTGCCGACAAAATCCGTGTCGACTGGGAAGCCGTTGCCGTATGGGCCGCGGATGCAGATCTGCTGTCCTGGCTCGATACGATGCAGCCATTCAGTCAGGCAGCCACACTTTTTAATGGAAAACTCAAGAAATTCCTCGTTTGTGGGAGACGACGTGATGGAAAACATAGCCTCACCAACGCCAGGGATCGATACCATTGCGCACTGACCGGGCTTATGTATGATCGGCTTTTTGCCGTCCAGCCCGACAACGCGGAAGGTCTTGACATCAGGGGTGTCCTGACGTACATCAGTTACCACGGCAACGCCGGGAATCAGCTCTTCATTAATCATTTTCGCTACCTCCCAATGCCTTCATGACCTTGACTATGTTCATCGAGATGGGGCACTTGCGCAAGCATCTGCCGCACCCGACGCAGCCATAGATACCGTCATTATTGATAGGAAAATACACCAGCTTATGCATAAAGCGCTGACGGAAGCGCTCAAGCTGTGTCAGACGCGGGTTACCAGCCGACATTTTGGTGAATTCGGAATACATGCAGCTGTCCCAGGTGCGCATGCGCTTGATGCCGTGCCCGGTGTCAAAATCCTTGATATCGTAGCACTGGCAGGTGGGGCAGACGAAGGTGCAGCTGCCGCATCCGAGGCAGGCCTCGGAGAGCTCGCTCCATTTATCCGAATTGAATACGTCCATCAGTTGTTTTTGAGTAAACGCAGCCGGCTTAAGCTCATGCAGCGGCAGCTGAGCCATGATGGCTCGGGTTTGCTCAGCCTGTGCGGTGACAGGGGCGCTGTCTGCCTCGTAGAGCAGACAGCCGAGAGACGCTGCAAGTGCGCTTCCCTTTTCGGTGTTTGCCTCGAGGTACAGATAATCGTTGTCCATCCAGCAGCTGATATCCCCTCCCGGAGCGGTGGGATCGATGCCGAATGCACCGCAGAAGCAGGATTCCTCGGGCGCGGTGCAAGCCATGGTCATAATGATACCGTGCTTGCGGCGCTCAGCGTAATAGGAATCGATGGGATCGGACAAAAATACGCGGTCAAGTATGTCAAACGAGGCGGCATCGCAGGCGCGAACGCCAAAAATTACAAAATCCTCGGCCTCGGTGCGTGTATCTATCACCTGAATGCTCTTGCCGTCGACCTGAAATTCAACCAGATCCTCGGTCTGCGGGAAGAAGAAATCCTTGGCGCTGCGGCGGGTGTTCAATGCCTCGGAAAGCACAGCGCCGTCCTGCCAGCGGGTGTACCGCGCGCCGCCATTTTCAACATCTATGGGCAAATATAGCGCTTTTTCGGCTGCAATTGCAGCAAAAAGCTCATTCAGCCGTGATCTTTCAAGCTTTAACATCAGCAATTCCCCCTTTTGTGAACTACGGAGGGCTCAACATCCGTCATAGTGTAGCTTACCAGCGGCCCGCGCTCATTAACTGCCTCTCCGGCCTGATAATCACCGTAAAGCTCGTTGATATCCTTGATAAACTTGCGGTTGAGCAGGTGGAGCGGGATGTGCTCGGGGCAAACTCGTGAGCATTCGCCGCAGTCGGTGCAGCGACCGGCTACATGGAAGGCTCTTATGATATGGAAGAGATTTTCCTCGAAGCTGCCGGCGGCCGCCTTGTTTTCAACGCCTGAATCGGGGTTGTCAAACACGCATTTTTCGCATGTGCAGGCCGGGCAGACATTGCGACAGGCGTTGCAGCGGATGCAGCGTGACAGCTCGTCGCGCCAAAAGTCGAAGCGTTCCTCGGAGGACATGCTCTCAAGCTTCTCGACCATGTTAAAGCGGTTATTATCCAGAACCTCGCCCTCATCTCCGAGCAGTTCGTCATATGCGACATGCTTATGCGATTTGCAGCTTGAGCAGCGCTCAGCCAGTACATTGGAACGGTCGGCCTCGCGAATGCCGTAGATGGTGTCAGCGACAAGGCGATCGCCTTCGAAGTGCACGCTCTTGATACCGGTGATGCCGGCGGATCTCAGACGCTCAGCGTCGGTCATACCGTCGCAGGAAACGCCGATAACATATACCTTTTCACGGTCAATGCGGTGCTCGCTGAGCAGCTGATTGAAGCTGTAGGTATCGCAGGGCTTGAGGAACGCAAGGATTATCCCGTCCTTTTCGCTCTCTTTAGCGAGATATTTCGACAGATTTGCTCCGCAGAACAGATTCATAATCAATCCGTCGCGCAGCGCATCGGCGTCCCTGAAGATTTCAGGCGTGACGTCGTAGACAAATTCGCCGGTGCGCCAGCCGATCACACGGTTGACCGTACCGTTCTCGAGCAGCTCGCAGGCACGATTTACCATTAATTCTCTGATTTCCGGCATCTGAGGTCCTCCAATCTCCTGTTAGGGCCGAGTGCTGTGACGGTTTTAACAAAATCGTTCATTGTCTCGGCAAATTTAGCGCCCTCCGCTGCGCTCACCCATTCGACTCTGGTGCGTCCGCGCTCGATACCGAGATAATCAAGCATCGAGAAGAGCAGGG
>CAYXBY010000011.1:0-32120 GCA_964463325.1 uncultured Lachnospiraceae bacterium
GGATTATATTAGAGAGCCGTCCGGGCGGTTTTTACTATGGATCATTTTTGAGGATCACTTGTCAAGCAGAGCGCTTTTGTATTCCTCTATGCGATCGGCCGCAACGAAGGCTGACGCGATGCATTCACCAAAGCTCCAGTAATTGCGAGAAACACCGTTGAAAATAATGGGATTCAGTAGTTTTGTGTCTATGCTTCCGTTAGTGTCCAGAATGCAGCTGTCGGCGCTGACATTGACAATTTTTCCAACGCAAATGCCGTCCTCATTGAACTTGATCAGTTCACATTCCAGTGTCATCGGAAGCTCTTGTATGATCGGTGCATTTACATATTTACTTTTCAACGCATGAAACGAAGCGTTAGCGAATTTATCCGGCACATCATTCGCCGATACACTCCCAACATAATCGCATGGAATGACTGTGCCGGCAGTGGCAATGCTGACTGTAAAGGCCCCGGTGTTTCTTATGTTGCGCGTTGTCATATGTTCGCCGGCTAGGCAGAGCATGATTTGATTTGTGTCGTAAATTCCGCCCCAAGCAGCATTCATTGCATTAGGCGTGCCGTCGTCAAGATATGTACCTATGATAAGTACAGGCATTGGGTATAACCAGCTTTGTGGGCCAAAATCTTTTCGCATTTTGTAATCTCCTTGCTTATTGTTGTCAGATAGATTTATCATTGCCCGACGTCAGCCAACTCCTCCGCAGCGGCGCCGTAATGTAGCAGGGCAGATGTCAAAGCTGCATCGCGGGAATTTTGCATAGCTGCGGCATAGTGGCCAATGCCGTAAGTGACTGAAGCACCGGGTACGCCATGACTGTAGGCTGTCAGCGTTAGTGTACTGCCAAAACTGCTTGCCGTTATTGCGGGGCTAACTGCGCTGTAGCCGCCGCGACTGTCGCCAATCAGCGGCAGAGTGTATTCAATTCCGCCGAGTTTAAGCCGCAACTCAAGCTCGTTGGGAGCGACTGTGTCCAAATAGAAAACGATGTATACACGGCTATCGTATATCACAGCTGCTCCGCTGAGCTCAGCAAAAACGCCGTTATTATTGAGTTCTGTCTTCGGCTGAACTGAATTGTCATCGCCGGAGGTTGCTTCCGGCTCAAGCCGATCTGAAACCAAGTGGTCTGTTTTGTAGTTCAGATATCTTTGCGCTTCTCCGCCATAGCGCAAAAGTGCTACCATGGTGTCGCACAGCGTGGTGTAATAATCCTCGCTGACGCCTAACTCTGCGGCGTTTCCGTCAATAATCCTGCGGCAGTATGACTCCGCCGATACTGGCGGCACTACACTTATCAGTTTATCACCAAGCTTCAGTTCTGCCTCGATGACATCTCCGATGCACTGAGGCGCAACGCCGTGAAAGTCATATGTGTAATACTCGCCATCGCGCACACCCTGTACTGTACTGCTAACGCCATTCATTGTAAATGTCATTGTGGCGGCTGACATTTGGTCAGAAAGTCTGGCATAATACCTGACTGTAATGTCCGAATCAAGAAGCAAATTGTACATGGCAATGCAGTTTACCTCGCCGCCGCAGGTGTCGCAGTGCAGATCATTATTAGCGTCTGAATGCCCGGTGGAATATATGTCTTGGCTTGAGTTGCTGTAGTGCACCCTTGCAGCACTGCCAACGTCGCTACAGCCTGAGTAGCTGTTAACTTTATAAACTCTGTCATTGCTTCCGGGGAGCGGTGAACTGTCGACTCCCAGGCGCTGACCCCAGCAGGCTTCCATATCAGCTTTTGCTAACGCCCCGGCCACACTTCCGTCAAGCAGCGCGTTTGTTTTTTGAAGCATCACCAGTCCTGAGGCTGTCCCGCTACTATAACCGATGGCATTTATGTTCCCATCAGCATCCTTGACATAGTAACAATCGCTGATCTGTCCCTCGGATTCTCCGCAAATATGACCGACATGATCAAAATCTGTCACACCACCATTAACAAGGCAGGAATATACTCTTCCGTTGGCTGACAGCCTTCCGCATATACCGCCTATTTCGGATATAGAGCTTCCAGCACGCGACAATATGCCCGTGTTAAGACAACCATGAATCGAACCACCAGCTTCACATTTGCCAGCTATGCCGCCGAGCTCCTTTTCATCGGTCAAAGAGAACACATTGGCTCTGTTTACACACGCAACTATCTCGCCACTGTTCAAGCCGCAGATGCCGCCCGCACTTTCAGCGCTGGCGTCGCAGCGTACCGTTTCAGAATCATCTTTGGCGCCGTTATTATGACAGCTTGATATTATGCCGTTATTCCGGCCGCAAATACCGCCAGCGTTTTCTTTCTTGGTAAGAACATAACCGTCACTGACAGAACAGTTTTCAACCGTTCCGTTGTTAACTCCGCAGATGCAGCCGACATCAGCCTGACCCTCCACAAAGCATTGTGCAAGCTTCAAATTTCTCACTGTGCCGGAATTGATGGCAAAAATGCCTGCCGCAGATTTTGCGGTGGTCTTAATATACAAGCTCTTAATGGTGTGTCCGTTTCCCTCAAAAATGCCTGAAAAGCTGTTTATAACCGGCCATTGTTGTGGATCCGCACCGTAGACTACGCCGCCCGGACCGTACACCCGTCCGGGGTTAAGATCGATATCGCAGAGCAGCACGGCATTACTGTCCGGCGCATCGCTGTTGACTATTTCAGCAAAGCGATATAACTGCTCGGCGGTGGATATCATAAACCAGCCGGCAGCGTCACGAGGAGGTGCTTCCTCCACCTCGCCGGTCGCCAGACAAGGAAGTGGCCACACGAGCAGCACGATCAAAAGCAGACATAAAGAGGTTTTCAGACTTTTTACAAATTTGGTCATGGGCAACTCCAAAAAAACGGCACACAAGGTGCCGATATTAATAGTAAAAGCGGTCATTGCTGACCGCCGAAATCATGCTTATTGCCCATAAAGGCATTTTCCGACAGTTCGTCACAATACTGCTCGAAATATTGAATACTACTTGAGCACACCACATCCTGTTGAGACAGCGCAATTATCTCAGCTTGCGGTGACTCATAGCTTTGATGCGGAATGGTAATATTTGCATTCATCGTATCACCTCGTGGTAACTATGTTGTTGACCGTCACAGTTAGCGAACCAAAGTGACTGCCACATTGGATATTAATTCCTAAACACATTTCGATTCTATCACATGTGCGCTGTTTTGTCAAGCATTTTTTTGAGTTTTTTGATGCTTTTTCTCAAAATATGACGTTTTAAGTGGTATTGAAGACTGTGTGACAGTATGATGAGCAAAATATTTTATAAAATTCAGAAAAACATATGGAAAAAATCAAAGAAATGTTGTATAATTAAAAAGATTGTACGGTAAGGAGGCATATAAATGGGATTAGGTTCAAAATTATTCGGAACATACAGTGAAAGGGAGATCAAAAAACTGCGCAAGCTCGCAGATAAGATAGACGCACAGGCTCAGAGATTTGCCGAGATGAGCAATGACGAGCTCTCAGGTATGACGCAAAAGCTCAAGGAGCGTTTTGCCGCTGGTGAGACGCTGGACGAGCTGCTGCCCGATGCGTTCGCGGCAGTTCGCGAGGCAGATCGCCGCGTGCTGGGCAAATACCCCTTCTATGTGCAGCTGCTGGGCGGCATAATACTTCACCAGGGACGCATAGCCGAAATGAAGACCGGTGAGGGAAAAACGCTGGTGGCGACGCTGCCCGCTTACCTTAACGCGCTGGCAGGTGAGGGCGTGCATGTCGTTACAGTGAATGATTACCTTGCACGTCGTGACAGCGAGGAAATGGGGCGCGTGTATGAGTTTATGGGACTCAAGACAGGACTTGTCGTGCACGGGCAGAGCAATGAAGAGAAAAAGGCGGCATACGCGGCCGATATCACCTACGGCACCAACAACGAGTTCGGCTTTGACTACCTGCGCGATAACATGGTGGTCTATAAGGAACATATGGTTCAGCGCGGGCATCCATTTGCGATAGTCGACGAGGTGGACTCCATACTGATCGATGAGGCGCGCACACCGCTCATCATCTCGGGTGCCGGCGAGGAATCGACCGACATGTACGATAAGGCAGACGCCTTTGCCAGAACGCTGAAAAAGTTTGTCATCAAGGAGATTGACAAAAAGGAATCTCAAGATGATATCGACGCCGACTACATCGTCGATGAAAAAGCCAACAACGCCATCCTGACTCCGCGCGGTGCCAAGCGGGCTGAGGAATATTTCGGTGTTGAAAACTACACCGATCCGGAGAACGCCACGCTCGTTCACCACGTCAATCAGGCAATCCGTGCGCACGGAGTAATGCACCGCGATGTCGATTATGTGGTCAATGAAAATGGCGTCATAATAGTCGACGCCTTTACCGGGCGTCTCATGCCGGGACGCAGATACTCCAACGGTCTGCATCAGGCGATCGAGGCCAAGGAGCGCGTTAAGATCGAAAAGGAAAACAAAACGCTGGCCACTATCACATTCCAAAACTATTTCCGACTGTATGGCAAGCTGTCCGGCATGACGGGAACGGCTCTTACGGAGGAAATGGAGTTCCGTGAGATATACGGGCTCGATGTTGTCGAGGTGCCGACGAACAAGCCTATGATACGCACCGACAACCCCGACGTGGTATACAAGAGCGTCAAAGGCAAGTACGCTGCGATAGTGAGACAGGTAGTCGAATGCCATGCCAAGGGGCAGCCGGTGCTGGTGGGCACGGTCTCGATAGACAAATCCGAAGAGCTGTCAAAACTGCTAAAAAAAGAGGGGATCCAGCATACCGTGCTGAATGCCAAGTATCACGAAAGAGAAGCTGAGATAGTTGCGCAGGCCGGAAAATTCGGATCTGTGACCATATCCACCAACATGGCAGGCCGCGGAACCGACATAATGTTGGGCGGCAACCCCGAGTTTATGGCCAAGAATGAAATGCGCCGCAGGCAGCTGTCAGAAGAGCTTATCGTTCAAGCTGTAAGCAGCGCGCCGACAGACAATGAGGAAATTTTGACCGCACGACAGCTGTTCCACCAGCTGCTCGAGCAATACCGCGCCGAGGTCGAGCCAGAGGCACAGCGCGTCCGCGAGGCAGGCGGCCTGTTTATACTCGGCACTGAGCGTCATGAGAGCCGCCGCATTGACAACCAGCTGCGCGGACGTTCGGGACGCCAGGGCGACCCGGGTGAATCACGCTTTTTCATCTCGCTTGAGGATGACCTCATGCGCCTGTTTGGCAGCGAGCGTATGCTCACCATGGTCGACAGACTGGGGCTTGATGACGACACACCGATCGAAGCCAAGATATTGTCCGGCTCAATAGAGCGTGCGCAGAAAAACCTCGAGGAAGCTAACTTCAAGCGCCGCAAGTATGTCCTGACCTATGACGACGTTATGAATCAGCAGAGAAGCATCATTTACGGTCAGCGCAGAGCTGTTCTCGACGGCGACGACTTGTCATCCACCATACGCGGCATGATTGAGGCGACCATCCGCGAGGCGGTGAATACATGTGCACAAGGTGACACGCCCGCAGACTGGAATTTTGATGCGCTCAGGGCGCAGTATATCGGAATACTGTGCACCGAGGACGATTTCCGCTATTCCGAATCAGAGCTCAAGCATCTCAAGGCTGATGCGGTAGCTCAAATGCTGGTCGATCGTGCGTTTGAACGCTACGAAGAGGAAGAAAAGATGATAGGCTCGGCTCAGATGCGCGAGGTCGAGCGCGCAGTGCTACTGCGCAATGTTGATACCATGTGGATGGAGCACATCGATGCCATGGACGACCTCAAGGGCAATGTTGGACTGCAATCCTACGCACAGCGCGATCCTGTCACCGAATATCGTATTCAGGGAGCGGATATGTTTGATGCTATGGTTGCAGATATCCGCGAGCGTACGGTTCGCGCTATGCTGTCTATCAGACCGGCACAGCGCGAGACTGAAATAAAGCGAGTTCAGGTGGCAAAGCCGCTGACCGAGGGCTTTGAAGGCAACCGCCCGGCGGGCAAAAAGGTGGTTCGTCAGGCAGGGCCAGAGCCGATACGCAAGGCAAGCGTGCCGGATCGGAATGATCCGTGTCCCTGCGGAAGCGGCAAAAAGTATAAAAAATGCTGTGGCGCCGGAAAGTCAGAGGGAACGAACTGATGGGCTTTGGTATTCTTTTTGTCGGCTACGCGATATGCTTTCTCGTCTCCCTGACATATTACGGATATCTGTTTCGCCTGGTCGGCTTTTGCATCATGACGGTCGCGCTGCTCAAACTGCGCGAGTACGGAAAGAGCTTTCGCTATCCGCTAGTCACCTCCATTGTAATGGTGGCATACGGATTGTTTGAGAGCTATTATGAGCTTGCAGCCAAGCTGGCGCTGCCCCGTCCGGAGCTTCCGAGCTCTGTGCTGGTGGCAATGGACTGGTTTTGCATGCTCGGAATAATACTGTTCAACCTGAGTTTGTTGTATGCCATATTTGACATTGCTAAACAGCTTGATCTCACAAATCAAAAGAATTCGGCTCTTAGAAACGCCATATTTATTGTTTTGTATCTTGTGCTCAATGTCCTCGGCATGGGGCCATTGAGTGGGAACGAGACCTTTGGCAGGTATTTTTCACTGCCGATATTCCTTTTACAGCTGATGTGGGTGATATTCGATCTGGTGCTGATATTCTCGTGCTACATGTATATTTGCCCCGAGGGCGACGAGGAAATGCCGCGCCGCAAGACGGGCATCGGATTTATTGATCGTTTGGCGGAGGAATCTGATCGTCGGACGGACAAGGCGGTTCAGGATACGAACGAATATCTCAAGCAAAAGCAAGTCGAACGCGAGAGCAAAAAAAATAAAAAGAGGTAACTGACATGCAGACAAACAATGGCAGAAAAAGCATTGTCAGCTGGTGGCAGTTGACAGCGGCGCTTGTGTTCTTATTCAATCCTAATATCGGTTTGGTCGATTTTTTGCCTGATTTTATAGGGTATCTGCTTTTGTGTAGTTCGTTGAAGCATGTGGCGTTCATTGACGAGCACATCTCAGAGGGGCGAGCTCTGATGCGCCGTATGGTGCTGATTACGCTTGGACGATTTGTGGCACTGTTTGTTACATTCGGCCTGATTCCCTACAGTGACCGTTCGACCTCGATGCTTCTGCTTTCGTTCGTGTTCGATCTGGCTGAGCTGTGCACGGTGATCCCAGCGCTGCTCAAGCTGTCTGACGGTATGCTGTATCTCGCAGAACGATATGGCGGGGAAATGGCGTATTTTGTTCCGCAAAGGCGTCATTCGGCGCGACAAAAAAAGAAAAATATCACGCAGCGCTTGCTTTCAACGACGATCACTTTCGCAGTAGCCAAGGCGCTGTGCGGAACTGCACCCGAGCTGTCATCACTTTCTGGGCAAGGCTACGACGAAAGTAATTGGGCGGATTTCCTCGGCATGTTCCGCGTGCTGGGCTTCACGGTGGCGCTGCTATTTGGTATCATATTCCTATGCCATGGAATACGCTATATTCGCAAGCTGCGCAACGACAACTGCTTTTACGACGGGCTTTGGACGGCATATGACGCAACCATGTCTGAGCACCCTGATTACTTGGCGCAGCGGGCAGTCTTGTCTTCCTTTGTTTACTTTGGAGTGGGGGCGGCACTTGCAGCTGATTTTGGTCTTGAGGGACTTAGCACCGCTGGTGGTGGAACGCTGGGCAGCATAAACATTATTCCGGATGTTCTTTCAGCAATTTGTTTTATAGTTGGATTGCTGATGCTCAGAAAATACATCGCCAAATGGAATATTACAGCGATAATTGCTACGGCTTATGCAATTGTGACATCGATCTATATGGTCCTTCAGTATCATTTTTCATCGCATTACTATACTGAAGCGATAGGAATTGATCCGGCGACCAATTCGTTTTACATGATAATATGCGCCGTCTCAATTTGCTGCTCGATTTTGTTTGTGGCGATGCTGGTTTGCTTTATGCGGCTTACTATGAATGAAATAATAAACACTCACACAGGCTTTTCTTTAACATCACATGACACATATGATCCTCGGGAAAAGCTTAAAGAACTGCACCGTGAGCTCTCTGCACGCACGGTGCCGGTGGTCTGCGTTGGCATTGCCGCGGCAGCTATGGAGGCGCTGTCGGTTTGTCTTGTTGAAACTGCGGGCTTCTTATGGATATTCGCATTGGTGCTCGATATCGTGTATGCGGTATTATTCATAAGGCTTTTGGGCGAGATAAAATCGCAGATAGATTATAAATATATGCTTTCATAAAAATATTGCCGCTGTTGCAACTGCTTCAGCGGCAATTATTTTCTTTCTAACAGTTATCGATGATTCCTCCACCGACAACGATGTCGCCGTCGTACAGTACTACCGACTGCCCCGGCGCTATAGCACGCTGTGGGGAGGACAGCTCAAGCACAAATCTGTCAGGCTCCGTCTGTGTAACAATTGCCGGCGTCTCAGACTGTGAATACCGAACCTTGGCTGTAACACGCATAGGGGAGGGGATACTGTCACAGGCTATCAGGTTTATGCTGTGTGCGGTCAAACGGTTAGAGTACAGCTCTTCGATCCGGCATAGAGTGACTGTATTAGTCTCAACACACTTGCATTTTACGTACATCGGTTCACCAAATGTGACGCCAAGCCCCTTGCGCTGTCCCGGCGTGTAATGAATAAGTCCGCTGTGCTGACCGATAATATTGCCGTTTGTATCGATGAAATCTCCCGGTGTCGGTGAGACTCCTGATGCACGCGAGATAAAAGCGGCGTAGTCGCCGTCGGGAATAAAGCATATGTCCTGACTTTCACGCTTGTGTGCCGCGATCAGCCCCAGTTGCTCAGCCAGTTGCTTTACCTCTGACTTTTTATATTCTGCCAGCGGAAAAAGCGCGTGTGACAACTGGTGCTGCGTCAGCTGCCAAAGAACATATGTCTGATCCTTAGCTCGGTCGGCAGCCCGACGAAGAAGGTATCGACCGCCATCACGCACTACTCCGGCATAATGCCCAGTGGCCATCATATCGCAGCCGTTTTGCAATGCAAGCTCAAGCAGACGTCCAAATTTTATTCGTCGATTACATCTAACGCAGGGATTCGGGGTGCCGCCTTGCTGATATGTTGACACAAAATAATCTGCAACATCGCGCCGAAAATCTTCTGTAAGGTCGAATACTCGGTGAGGTATGCCCATGACTTCGGCCATATTTTTTGCATCCGTAACATTTGCCGATGAGCAGCAGCTGTTATCGACCTCGCCGTAAAGGCTGCCGATCAGCATTGTTGCACCAATGACCTCGCCCCCCTCCTGTTGCATCAGATGGGCAACAATTGCGCTGTCAACACCACCGCTCATAGCGATCATAACTCTGCACATTGTCACTGTTCCTCCCATGAAAACGTTGTGGGCTGTCCGGATATACGCAGACCGTCAAAATCATGCTGACGTAAAGCCTCGTATGCAGCGATGGCAACAGAATTGGAAAGGTTCAAACTTCGCAGAGTATCGCGCATTGGTATGCGGACGCAGCGCTCGGGGTTTGCCTTCAGCAGCGCTTCGGGAAGGCCTGCGGTCTCTTTACCAAACATCAAATATACCGGGAACTCGTATGCTACATCCGTATATTTTTGGGGAGCTTTAGTGGAAAAATAGTAGATATGTGATGGCGCAGCTTTATCGAAAAAGTCATCGAGGCTATCATAATAAGTAATATTAAGCGAGTGCCAGTAATCAAGACCGGCGCGCTTAAGCTTGCGATCATCAATTGTGAAGCCCATTGGGCGAATAATATGCAGTGCTGCACCTGTTACCGCGCATGTACGGGCTATGTTCCCGGTGTTCTGGGGAATCTCGGGCTGATGTAAAACTATATTCAAGCTGTTCATGATCTATCCTTCTTTGTTGATGGCTATATTATACACCATTTATAAAAATAATACAAGTGCCAAAGCTGTATGGCGAATTAATATTGACTGATTTTTTAAAATGAACTTCAAATTTAGTTCCTGAACAATTGACAGATGTTGCGTATTGTGATATAATTTATTGTTACATAAGGCGCAGGAGGGACGGAAATGCAGCACGATAAGGACGAACTATTACAGCGGCAAGACGATATGTGGAATATTTCGGAGCTTATGCCCAAAAGGAAACATTACATGGGCACTGTTACGCGTCATGCAGGTGCGACGGATGCTGTCGAGCTTGAAATTCCCGTGCCGTTGTCGTCACCCGAGGATGCAGTGCAGGATAGTCCACTTGAAAAAATGGCTGACATGCACCGAAAAAGTGAGACGCAGACAAGACATACTGCGGATCCCACACTGGAGAAAAATCATCTTGTCGATGATTATTGTCCGCATCACACCCTTATTCGTCGTGTACAGGTGTACGATATTCCAAGCGAATACAATTATTATGAGCAATTCTTAGATCACGCGCGGCGCATTCGCGATTTGAGGGGGCATCAATGCTGCCCGGTTCCATTCTTTTCATATGTGCCGGAGTATAGTCAACTTACAAAGGCACAGCTTGATTGGTATTTATGGTGGCGCGAGCAGGCGTGGCAAGGGAAATATCTGGATACGGATTACAGCTACATTCTGCTGTATGCGAGCGAAATAATTAATACCGGCGGTCACTCGTCGCCGGAGTGGGGTCAGCGGCAGTTATGTGGACTGTGGCGAGCCTATCACAATGAATACCGGCGTCTAAACTGGTTAATGGCAGAATGGATTTGCGATTTTTCGCTTATATGGCATCTTGCCGCGCCATTTGAGCTATTGAATGATGGGGAGCTACCACGAGAGCTGATCGAAGCCAGTTCCATGAAAGAATTCTATATGTCATGGGAAGGCGGTGCTGAAGCATTTTGCAAATTTCTGATCACATATTGCTCAGGTGGATGCTATAAAGCAAGCAAATTCTCCGTTGGTGATGCTAAATCACTTTATGAACAGCATGTTCCGGCTGCAATTAATGAAGCGTTGCAATCCATGTACAGCATTGATGGCCAACTCCCGCTTAATTCTGTTCTTGGCTCGTGCAGTCGCGTGCGGGTGGCATACACCGGTGTGCTTTGCACATATCAGTGCCGAAAAAAGCTGCTGGTCGACTATTATTGCCTCTCTCAGGCACACACGCTGAGAATGATGATCTCAAATGCAACAAAATATGCAGAAAACAAGTTGCGAGCATACCTCGGAGTTAAGTCAAGACTTGGCGTAAAGGAGCTTGATGAACGAATTATAGCCGCTATAGACGCCTATTTTGCCCGTGAGCTTCCACAACGTAGGCGGCAGCAAGCCCAGCCTGCGCAAACTGACTACGAGCGCCTATATGATGTGCCTAACAAAGCAATGTCACTTGCAGAAGCAGAGAGAATAGAGCAGGCTTCGTGGCAAACTACCGAACGCTTAGTAGAGGCGTTTGAGGATGACGCGTCGACTGACTATGTGCAATCGGTACCTGCCGAGCCAATGCAGCCGGAATCAAGCGGCGTCCAAGCCGCCGAGTCCATCTTCTCGTCGGTGGCTGATAGCCAAGGAGATATCTGCACAGCTTTTGGTGAGTACATGGAGTTTTTGCATTTAGTTGACACTGACGATGCTGCCGGTCAGCGCAAATTTGCGCAAAGTCGCGGACAAATGATAGATTCCGTTTTTGATAAAATCAATGAAATATCCATGGACTTTTTGGGAGATGTGATATTAATCGAGAACGATGGAAGATTCTCTATAGTTGAGGAATACAGAGGGGAGCTGTTTTTATGAACGCAAATGATCAGATTCAACGAGTACCAAAAAGAATATTAAATTCGCTTCTGGCGTCGGTTGCCGCAGGCGTGGTTCCACGCTCTGGCGCGCCTTATATAGCTATAGGACGTCAGGATGAGATAGCTGCGCTGCTTTCAGATCTTGAGGCAGTAAATGAGGGCAGCGGTGCAATGCGTCTGCTGATAGGACGCTACGGAAGCGGTAAAAGCTTTCTCATGCAGCTAATCCGTGGATATGCACTCGAGCGTGACTTTATCACAGCTGATGCGGATCTGTCTCCCGAGAGACGTTTGTACGGCAGTGGCGGCTCTGGAGTGGCAACATATCGCGAGCTTATAAAAAATCTGGCCTCCAGATCCTGTCCGGATGGCGGTGCGCTGCCTCGCCTTCTCGCACGCTGGATCGATGGGCTGCGCATGAAGCTGAGCGAGGACGGACATGCCCCGACAGACGCCGATTACGACACCTTGCTTACAAATCTGATAGCCAGCGAGTTGCGTGAGGTGGAATTTTTGGTCGGCGGCTTCGATTTTGCACAGGTCATCGCTACCTATTACCGCGCATATTCCTCAGCAGATGAAGCCGTCAAGAGCGCTTGCCTGCGTTGGCTGCGAGGCGAATTTACAACAAAAACCGAGGCTCGCAGAGAGTTGGGGATTAATGTTGCAATCATAATTGAGGATGAAAACTGGTATGATTTTCTGAAGCTTTGGGCCGCCTTGGTTCGTAGGATGGGATATCGCGGGTTGGTGGTGTTTATTGACGAATGCGTCAATCTGTACAAGATAACACACCGTGTAAGCCGGGAAAACAATTACGAAAAGATACTTTCTATGTTTAACGACACCCTTCAGGGACGTGCGCCTGGGCTCGAACTGATACTGGGCGGCACCCCGCAGTTCCTTGAAGACAGCCGGCGAGGACTGTTCAGCTACGAGGCGCTGCGCAGCCGACTTTGTGATAGTCGCTTTGCGCTTGATGGATACAAAAATCTTTTGGGGCCTGTCATACGCCTGCGCCGTCTCAGTGACGACGAGCTGCTGGCGCTCATCAAGCGCATAACGCTGCTTTATTCGCAAAATTACAACTGGAAGCCACGAATAACCCCAGATGAAATGGTCAGCTTTTTGACGCTTTGTCTTGAGCGCGCCGGGGCCGACACTATGATCACACCACGCGAGATGCTACGCGATTATATGACGGTGCTTAATCTGCTCATGCAGAACCCGGAGGTCAGCTTTTCTGATGTTGTGAAAAGCACTGTGACACTGAAGACAGATGAGCCTGAGGAGGCAAAGCAAGATCACCATTCCAAAGATACAGCCATTTTTTTACCAGAAGATATTGATTTTTGATTACACATGACAGAAGCAGAGAGAGTATTTGAACGTTTCCCGGAGTTTATACGTGAGTATATCTACACTCACAACTGGGAAAGCCTGCGTGGTGTCCAGCTCGCCGCCGCGCACACCATTTTTGAGACCGATAACGATCTTCTTCTCACCTCATCGACTGCGAGCGGAAAGACAGAGGCGGCTTTCTTCCCGGTTTTAACTGAGCTTATCAAGACGCCGCCAGCAAGTGTTGGTGTGCTGTATATTGCGCCGCTGAAAAGTCTTATAAATGATCAGTTTGCACGCATCGATCAATTGCTTGAACAAAGTGGCATCACGGTAACGCACTGGCATGGTGATGTTGCGGCATCGCACAAGAAAAAGCTGCTTGAGCAACCCGAGGGGATACTTCAGATCACGCCCGAGTCGCTCGAGGCCATGCTGATAAACCGCTCAAATGACATCGTGCGACTTTTCGGAGACCTGCGCTTTATCATAATTGACGAGATACACACGCTGACAGGTACGGACCGCGGCAATCAGATCATCTGCCAGCTGGCGCGTATACAACGTCTCATTGGCCACATTCCGCGCCGAATAGGCCTTTCGGCGACCATTGGTGACCCCGCATTGGCTGCAAAATGGCTTTTGGCGGGCACCGGACGCGTGACAGACGTGCCATCGTTTGGCGCCGAGCGGCTGCGCTGGAGGCTGGGGCTTGAGCATTTTTATATACAAAATCCGAACGAGGATCAGGTTTCGACTCCTGGCGAGGCGAAGGAAAAGCAACATGTGGCGCAGCTGGATCCCGGGTATGAGTATATGTATGATTGCGTCAAGGACAAAAAATCACTGGTCTTTTCAAACTCGCGCGAGGAAACGGAGTATGTTTGCGCCACTTTGCGCCAGATAGCGCGCAAAAGGGGAGACCCGGATATCTTTTTGATACATCACGGCAATCTTTCGGCCTCAATACGCGAGGAAGCTGAGCTTAAAATGAAGGATGACGAGGTCAATGCCGTTACCTGTGCGACGGTTACAATGGAGCTTGGCATCGACATTGGCCGTCTCGAACGTATACTTCAAAATGACGCACCGAATTCGGTCTCAAGCTTTTTGCAGCGTTTGGGACGCTCAGGTCGCCGTGGGCAGCCGCCTGAGATGATGATGGTATTCCGCGAGGAGGAGCCACTGCCGAATACTCCGCTGCCACAGCTTATCCCCTGGGGACTACTACGAGCTATAGCTATAATTCAATTATACATTGAGGAAAGATTTATCGAACCGCCCCGCATGCGTCGACTGCCGTTCAGTCTTTTGTTCCACCAAACATTAAGTCAGCTCGCGGCCTCCGGCGAGCTGACTCCATCCCGACTTGCTAAGCGTGTGCTATCGTTGCCACCATTTGAGAGCGTCCCGCGCGAGGATTTTAAGACACTGCTTGTATCCATGTTGAATAACGATTATCTCGAATTGACTGAGGAAAAGGGGCTTATAGTCGGGCTGCGCGGAGAACGGCTGCTGAACTCCTTTAAATTTTACGCGGTGTTCAAGGACTCGGAGGATTACACCGTGCGCTGCGGCTCGGATGAGATCGGCACGATCACGACTCCACCGCCGGTCGGCGACAGATTTGCGCTGGCCGGGCGCGTTTGGGAGGTGGAGGAGCTGGATGTTAAGCGCCGGCTGATATATGTCAAGAGTGTCGAGGGCAAGATGGAGGTATCGTGGCCGGGCGATTACGGCGAGATACACACCAAAATATTGCGACGTATGCGTCGTGTACTTGAGGAAACGACAGTTTACCCCTATCTCAAGCCCAATGCAGTGCACAGGTTGGAGGTTGCAAGACATGTGGCAGCAAACGCCGGCATACTTGAACGCTCGCTGATTCATCTTGGGGGGTATTCATGGTGCCTATTCCCTTGGCTCGGCACCCGTTCCTTCCGAACACTCCGCCGATTCATCGCCAAGAACAGTGCACCGTTCAAGCTTACGGGACTTGACTTCGAGGGATGTTATTACATGACATTCCGTATGGAGCGTGGCAACGGAGCCGAGTTGATAAGGCATTTGTGTGACGCGGCAGGTGAGCAGATCGACTGCGACGCATTGATGTCACCCAGTGAAATGCCAATTCTTGATAAATACGACGATTATATTCCTGGAGAATTGTTGCGACACGCCTATGCAGTAGACAGATTGTGCGCTGATGAGCCGCTTAAACGTCTAAAGGAAATATATGGGGAATTATAACATTTGTCCTGATTGTGGACTATGCCTTCGTATCTCCTTATTTGGAGCGCGCGTTTGTACACAATAAACATAAAATCGGCTTTTTGACGTTTAATTAAAAAAATTCGATTTCAAAATTTTTTTAATTAATTTTTGAAAAAACC
This sequence comes from uncultured Lachnospiraceae bacterium, assembly GCA_964463325.1. Lineage (GTDB taxonomy): Bacteria > Bacillota > Clostridia > Oscillospirales > CAG-272 > UMGS1002. The sequence goes on from CAYXBY010000011.1 coordinate 15,511, forward strand.
TTCGGTATACATAATACACATAAAATTACACACGACTGTAACGTTATTTGGCATAAAAGACGAGTATAAACCACTATCATTATCCTTATAAGTAATTAATTGTATGCGATTTTGTGCATTATTGCCAACATTTCAGAAAAATCATCCTTCAAAACCGTGTGGTATTATATAAGTGCTGCAGCAAAAAATCAATTATCGGAGGAATTCAAAATGAATACCCAAAACCAGATTACCGAACTTAATGCAAACAATATGACAGTCGTCCCCGGACGCAAGCTTTTACTTAACGGCTCTGCCAAGGTACTCAGTGATAGAGTGCGCTACTCATTGTACTGCATTGCGCAGCATGACAGGGTGCTGTATCAGTTGTGCGCCATTTATGGCGAAGAGACGGCCGAATGCTTTCTTCTGTGCGAACGTGAAGCTGCGGTCGAAGCATTTTTTGCCGTTTTGCGTGGCAAGGTAACGCCGTGTAGCCTGGTATTTATCGTTAAGGATATGATCGAGGAGGGCGAGAGAAAAGTCTTATTAAATATTTAAGCTCAAAATACTGTGCCATTTTATAAAAAATCCTTTACAAAACGCAGATATTGTGGTATCATATACTTAAGCCAAGATTATATCGCTTGCGAAAGGAATGACGCATCTGTGAGGTGCGTATAATTGTTTTATGAAATGCCCGGCCTGTGGATATCCTGACAGTAAGGTTATAGACTCACGTCCTGTTTCAGACGGTAGCAGCATTCGTCGTCGCCGTGAATGCCTTGTTTGTCAAAAGCGTTTCACAACATTTGAAATGCTCGAGTCTGTTCAGATCGTTGTTATTAAAAAGGATGGCTCAAAGGAGCTATTTGACCGCAACAAGCTGCTTGGTGGCATTTTGAAAGCTTGCCAAAAGCGTCCGGTTAATGCCGATGATGTGGTTACCGACATTGAGACAGAGCTTCAAAATTCATTGCGTCTCGAAGTGCCGTCGCGTGAGCTGGGAGAGCTTGTTATGGAGCGTCTTAAGCGCATCGACGAGGTTGCATATGTTCGATTCGCCTCAGTCTATCGTGAGTTCAAGGATCTGGACACTTTTCTTGCAGAGCTGACATCCCTTAAGCAGAGTGCCGATGAAAATCAGCAACGAGCACAGCCTGTGCCGGAGGAATAATTATCACTCGCGGGAGAGTGGCCTCACCCTCCCGCGTATTTTTACGCATGTCCGCAATGGAACACATTAAGTATTATTAAATGGTGAATTTAGTATTGACAGAAGTATATATGCGACGTATAATATCATGTGATATGTATTCCGTCAAAATATACTCAGTTGAGGTATTACTATGAACAATAAGATATTGAATATCATTCAGGCTGCAATTTTGCTGCTTTCTCTCGTCCTTGCAGTCCTCGGGGCGGCGGCCTATGCCTCGACGGTTGGCGTACCCAACGATGATGTTGGCGCGCTGCACAACATGGGGGCGTCGCTGCGCGGCATGCTTTTGCTGATTATATCCGGCGCATTTCTGCTGGTCGACGCAGTATGGTTCGCGATCCGCACCATTGTCAGCAAGAAAAACTGATGGCAATACTGTTCAGAACTCCGCGCTTGGATCTCATACCACTAACTGCGCCCGAGCTCGATTGGCTGGTATACGACCGCGCACGACTCGAGCGCCGTTTGGGGGTGGTCTATCGTGGAGAGCCAATTGAAAATGCGCTTAAGGACGTCATGATATCGCAATATCGTCGAGCCGCGGATAATCCCGACAGCTATATTTGGCACACGTTTTGGCTGATAGTGCGTCGTGAGGACAATGTGGTAATAGGTGCGGCCAACTTTAAGGATCTGCCGGATAGCTCAGGCAACATTGAAATTGGCTACGGTTTGGGCGATGGCTTTTGTCATCGCGGATACATGACCGAGGCAGTGCTGACGATGTGCCGATATGCTTTTTCAGACAAGCGCGTCACGCGCGTTATCGCGGCCACTGAGGTCAGCAATCTGGCATCAATGCGCGTGCTTGTGCGGTGTGGCTTCGTCAAGTACCGTGAGGACAAATACATTTGGTGGTATGTCGACCGTCAGGCACTCGAAAATGCTATCACAGATCAATAAATTTCGAGGTAAATGCCTATGAATGTTTTATTTTCGGCTCAATGGCTCGATACGTTTTTTACGGATTATGACTATGCGATACTTTCAGCATTGCATGCGCTTGCGGAGTGGGGCGGGGCAGTGCTCACGCCGCTGATGCGACTAATTACGCTGATTGGTGAAAAGGGCATCGCCATGTTCGTACTGGCATTCGTCTTTATACTGTTCAAAAAAACTCGCCGTGTCGGAGTGTGCATTTTTGGCGCGGTGTGCTGCGGCGCGTTAATAACCAATGTGATACTAAAGGATACGGTAGAACGCGTGCGGCCTATGATGGCGCTCGCGGAGTACGCTGAATGGTGGAATTATGTCGGCGCACCGGTGGAAAGCGGATTTTCGTTTCCGTCTGGACACGTGACTGCGATAACGGCAGGCATGATTACACTGTGCTTGTGCTGTGGCAAGAATTATATTGTTCCAGCTGCAATTTCGGTCGTGCTGATGGGCGTATCGCGAAGCTATCTTATGGCACATTACCCGTCAGATGTTCTGGCGGCTATGATAATAGGAGCTTTATCTGCTGCAGCAGCGTATTTGATTGCCTCACTGATATACAAATTGCTTGAGAAGCATCGCGATGTGGTGGTCGTTGGCTTTGTACTCGATGCAGATGTGCGCGAGTTGTTTGTGAACAAATAATTATTATAAAAAAACGGAGGAAAAAACATGAGAGCCCCTTCAATCCCGCTTATTACGGTCGACCCGTATTTTTCAGTCTGGTCACGTGACGAAAGGTTGAATTACACCGAAACTGTACACTGGACTGGCTCGGTCAATCCGATCCGCGGATATGTTATCATTGACGGCAAAAAGCTACTGTTCCTTGGTTGGGACAGAAATGCTCACAAAATAAGACAAACATCCATCGATGTGCAAGCGCTTTATACATTTGTGACGTATGAATGCGACGAGCTGCGTCTCAGCGCGCGCTTTATGACCCCCCTCCTGGTCGACGATCTCAAGCTCATGTCTCGCCCGGTGTCATATTTGGAGCTCAGCTGGGAAAATCTCGATGGTCGAGAGCATGACGTTAAGGCTGAGTTGCAGGTGCGCGAGGATATCTGCCTTAACAAGGGCGGTCAGAGCCCGGTTATATGTGAGGACGTTGCCATCCCAGGAACGAGCACAATGCGCGTTGGAAACTCGGTGCAAAATGTGCTGAACCGCAGCGGCGATGACATTCGGATAGATTGGGGATATTTTTATCTGTCTGTAAAGGGAGTGGCGAGCACGTCAAGCTTTATCGAGCGCAGTCGCACCTGGATCAGCTCGGAGTTTGCGTTGGAGCAGAACAAGTCGCGTCTTGTACTGTTCGCTTATGACGATATTCGCAGTATCAGCTACTTCGGTTCGCAGTTGTCCTCACTGTGGAACAACGATGGAACTACCATATCCGATGCCATTGCGCAGGCAGCAAACGATTATGACGAGCTGCTTCCGCGCTGTGAGGCCTTCAGCACCAAGCTGTTTGAGGATGCAAGCCAAGCCGGCGGAATAAAATATGCCGAAATGCTGGCACTGGCTTACCGTCAGGTGATCGCAGGGCATAAGCTGGTAGTCGATACCGATGGCGAACTGCTGTTTGTGTCCAAGGAGTGCTTCTCGAATGGATGTGCTGCGACTGTCGATGTTAGCTATCCGTCGATACCAATGTTCCTGATGTATGCGCCCGAGTTGGTCAAGGCAATGATGCGGCCGATATACAAATTTGCTACATCAGATAAGTGGCACTTTGATTTCGCACCGCACGATGTCGGCCAGTATCCTCTGCTTGAAGGTCAGGTGTATGGTCTTGACCGTGCGAGCGGCGAGCTGCTGCACGATAAACAGATGCCGGTTGAGGAATGCGGTAATATGCTGATAATGGAAACCAACGTGGCTATTGCATTGGAAAATGCAGACTTTGCTGCATCACATATCGATATATTAGAGTTATGGTGCAAATATCTAATTAAATATGGTGATGATCCTGAAAACCAACTGTGCACTGATGACTTTGCAGGACACCTGGCACACAACTGCAATTTGTCGCTCAAAGCAATCATGGGTGTGCAGGGCATGTCTATCATAATGTCCATGCTCGGCGATACTCGTAAGGCTACCAAGTATCGTCGTACCGCTGTGCGTATGGCTAAGAGCTGGTGCCGGCGAGCAGCCAACGAAGATGGCTCGTACCGCTTGGCATTCGATCAGCCTGACACCTTCTCAATGAAGTATAACATGGTTTGGGACAAAATCTGGGGCACGCATCTGTTCCCGCAGAGTGTGTCGCGGCGTGAGCTCGTGTCAAACTTTACACATTTTAACCGTTACGGCATGCCGCTCGACAATCGCGCAGATTACACCAAGTCCGATTGGCTGGTTTGGACTGCGACTATGCTGCAAAGCCGCCGCGATTTTGAACGCTTTATTGCGCCGCTTTGGGCCGCATACAATGAGTCCGCATCGCGCGTTCCTATGACCGACTGGTTCGATACCATCAGCGGCTATGAGGTCAGCTTTCAGCACCGCACTGTTCAAGGAGGATTGTTTATCAAGCTGCTCGATGCATCGGGTAAGCTAAAGTGCTCCACAAAATAACAACATAATTTCAAAAATGATCCGGGAGCGACCACAAGGTCACTCCCGGAAGCTTTTATTCTTCGACAGGCCACATGCGACTGTCTGTTTGATAATAATTGCCGTTGTTATATCCCTCAAGTGTACAGCTGGCAGAGACACCCCACATTTCGTTGACATTTGATATTATGCCGGCGCTCAGTACCGCGTCCGACACTGTGTGACTGCTGCGATATGCAACAAACACATATTCGCCGCCTATCTTTTGCCCCCAATCCGACGAGGAAGCACAGGCAATGCGAATTTCGGAGGATATCTCATCTGCGGCGGGGGCGTCATCTGTGGGATAATAGCTGTATTCTGAGTAAATATATATCACATCTCCGCTATTATACCCGGTATTATTGGTATTATTATATATATTTGTGATGTGTACGGTCGCTATATGGCAGACAGTGCGTTGAGTGCGCATGTACGTTTTGTCCGGCTGCCCGGGCAAGGTATCGACTGTCGTTTGGCTGGATACGACATCATAGGATATAGTTCCGTTTTTCTCGGTGTATTCCACCTGCCTGTCGAAGCAATATGTGTCGACGCGCTGCGGGATTCCGCTGAACATCAAGCTGTTGGGCGACTCGCTGCTTTGGACTATAGCTATATTTTCCTTCCATGCATAGGCACGCTCAACTGACATATTCCAGCGGCCATCGCCAGCCTGCCGAGCATCGGTGTCAAAATGTGCGTTGATCGCGTGCACTACCTGACTGCCGTCAGACGCGGTCAAAAGCTCGTAGTTGAGCCCATTGATGGACGGAATATCCGGTAGTCGACCATCGTCATGTCCAAGCATAGCAGGGAGAGCGGTAAGCAGTAAGATGACCGCAAGTGTAGCTGCCGCTGCGGTCACAAGCGTCGCACGCCGATGTGACCTCGGTGGCACGGTCTTGATATATTCGCTGACGTAGCGCTGATCGATCCGTCCGATAGCATTAGAAATTTTCTCACCATTATTCATATGGTCATACCTCTTTTCGTAAATAATTCGCGCAACTCACGGCGCATGCGCAGTAGTCGCTGACTTGCAGTTCCGGGACGTATTCCGAGATGACGAGCAAGTGCCGCCACATCCTCGAAAAAATAATACCGCCCCATGAATAAATAACGATCCTGCCTTGAAAGACTGTCCAAAAACGTCTCGATCACCGCGGTGACCTCGGTTTCATCCGGTGTAACTTCAAGCTCGCCCAGCTCGTCCAACGGCACGCATAGCTCGCCGCCGCCGCGCTTTTGGGCATTCGACACCCGCAGACGATCAATGGCCGTTCGGCGCGTCAGCATGCAGGCGTAAGAGGATACGGAACCTGGCTCTGCGGGTGGGATGGTGTTCCAAACCTCAAGCAGCACGTCGTTGACACATTCCGCGGCATCCTCGTCTGAACCCAGTATGCGACGCGCTAATGATGTTAGCAGTCGCCCAAAATTTGACGAAAGCAGCCATAATGCCTGCTCATCCCTGGCATTTAGAAGGGTGATTATTTGCTTTTGAAGGTCATCCATGGCAATTGACCGTCCTTTCGTTATGATAACACGTGTCCTCACTTATATAATCGAAAAAATATCGCCGATATTATTGAAAAGTGAAAAATTACAATTATTTTATCATGAGAGCTGTTTGTTGTCAATAAAAGGCGAGATGGTGTGAAAAATATGCGACAAAACTGCGTGATTGTAATAAATCGGTGTTGAAATCCTGCACAAGATATGGTATAATAAAATGTGGTGTTGCCAAAATGTTGAACGGAGGCGAGGAGCATGGCGGAAACCGGGCGCAGTTGCGTCAAGCACGTAAACATTCCCATTTTTATACCGCACCTCGGGTGTCCAAACATGTGCGTCTTCTGCAATCAGCGTACGATTTCTGGGACGCAGGAATTTGACCGCGCGTCGGTGCGGCGTATCATAGATGATAGCCTCGAGACTATCACTCCGGACACCGAGACTGAGATCGCATTTTTTGGCGGCTCTTTTACCGGCATCGACCGAGAGCTGATGCTGTATCTGCTCGAAGTTGCTGAGGAATATGTCCGCGCGGGGCGAGTCTGCGGTATCAGACTCTCGACTCGGCCGGACTATATTGATGATGAGATACTTGACATATTGCAGCGCTATTCGGTGCGCGATATAGAGCTCGGGATTCAGAGCATGAGCGACGACGTCTTACAGTTGTGCCGTCGCGGGCACACTGCCGCACAGAGCGTACAGGCCTGTCGCGCCGTCAAGGAACGCGGGTTCCGGCTTGTCGGACAGATGATGATCGGGCTTCCGGGCGCTGACCCTGAGTCCGAGCTGCTGACAGCAAGTGAGATCTGTCGCCTCGGTGCGGACGGCGCGAGGATCTATCCAACCGTAGTCTTCCGTAATACGGAGCTGTGCAATATGGCGATGGATGAACGGTATCGCCTGCTTTCGGAGGATGAAAATATCCGCCGCGCTGCCGATGTGCTGGGGGTATTCGTTGACGCCAATGTGCTGGTACTGCGTATCGGGCTATGTGCGTCTGAGAGTCTAACGGACAATGCTCAGGTGCTTGGCGGAGCCAATCATGCCGCGCTTGGAGAGCTGGTAATGGGACAGCTTTATTACAAGCGGTGCGTCGAGCTGCTGCGCAGCCGCGGCTGTGACGGCGGCAAGGCGGTCATAGCAGTGCCGATGGGAGAAATATCCAAGGCGGTAGGTCAAAGCAAAAGAAACAGCATCAGAATAAAGCAATTGTTTTCATTTTGTGATATAAAATTCGTTGAAGAGCCGCGACTTGCGGCATATCAGGTCGAGTTAAAAAGCTATTATCCCAGGAGGGTAGACCATTGTATCTGAAATCACTCGAATTACAGGGCTTCAAGTCCTTTCCCGACAAAACAAAATTGATATTTGAGACCGGTACGACCGTTATAGTTGGACCTAACGGTAGCGGCAAGTCCAACATTTCTGATGCTATGCGGTGGGTATTGGGCGAGATATCGACCAAATCTATACGAAGCGCCAAAATGGAGGACATTATATTCGGCGGTGCCGATGGCCGCAAGCCCATGAGCTATGCCGAGGTCTCGGTTACATTTGATAATACAGACCAGGAGCACCGGCTCGAAAGCCCTTTTGATGAAGTGACCGTCACGCGGCGCTACTACCGTGCAGGAGAGAGTGAATACTTCATCAACCGCCGCCCGGTGCGTCTCAAGGACATTTATGAGCTGTTCATGAATACCGGAATCGGGCGCGACGGATATTCCATCATCGGGCAGGGAAAAATAGCAGAGATATTGTCGCGCAAGAGTGATGAGCGCCGCAGCATTTTTGAGGATGCCTCGGGTATTGCCAAATTCCGCTTTAAGAAAAATGATTCCGAGCGCAAGCTGGCTGCCACTGAGGACAATATGAACCGTGCAAATGACATTTTTTCAGTCATTTGTGATCAGCTGGGGCCACTTGAGAAGGACGCTGAAAAGGCGCGCCGTGCGATTGAGCTGATGGAGGCAAAAAAGAAGGTCGACGTTCAGCTGTGGCTGTTTGACACGGATCGGCTGCACAACGAGGTCGAGCAGGCCGAGGAACGCTTCAAATATTCTACCTTTGACCTTCAAAACGTAAACGAGGCGCTTCAGGCCTACGAGCAGCAGTACGAGCGTCTGAATCAGGCCTCGCAGGACAACCGCCGCATCTCGGCTGAGCTGCTTGAGCGTATTCAAGAGCGCACGAAGCAGAATTTTGAGATAGACAGCCGCTTCAAACTGAATGAAAACCAGATTGCGCACTGTCGTGAGCTGATCGCCGCCTCTGAGGGCGAAATGGTTAGCTTGCGCCGTACGCTTGAAGCCGAAGAACGCAGTTATTCCGAGCGGGATGCAAAGCTGGTAGCTCTCAATGCACGTCAAGCGGAGCTGACCGAAAAGCAGGAACGCTGCCGCGGCGAAGGCTCCGATTATGAGGCTCGCGCCGCAAAGCTGGCCGATGCTATCGACAGTGCTCTTGTCGACATACGCAAGCTTGAGCAGGAGGCTGTTGACGCCAAGGTGCAGCTCTCAGTTATAGAGAATGCGCAGCTGACAAACACTGACAAAAACAGCTCCATAGCACAGGAGCTTGAAAAATACGCAGAGATATCTGACGAGCTGACGCGAGGTCTCACCGAAAAGCAGGGGCGCGTTGATTCATTTGATGCGCAGATCGCGGCGCTTTCGGCTGAGCTGGGTGAAAAAACGCAGCAGCTGTCGGCCGCGCAGCAGGAACGCGAGCTCTGCGATAGCGAGTTGGCACGGCTGACGCTTGAGCGCGATACGCGCCGCCAGCGCATAGAGACCTTCCGCGCAATGGAGGAGCAGTTCGAGGGATATTCTGCAAGCGTGCGCTTCGTTATGAAGAGCTACGCTGAGGGACGTATAAAAAATCAAATGGGCATGCCATGTGGACGTATTTATGGCCCGCTCTCAAAGCTCATCAGCGTTGATGATAAATATGTCAGCGCCGTTGAAACGGCATTGGGAGCCAATCTTCAGCACATAGTTGTCGAGGATGAGAGCGTCGCAAAATCCGCGATGGCTGCGCTCAAGCGTGAAAACGCCGGACGCGCCACATTCTTTCCGCTAACATCAATGCGCGGGCAGTCGCCGTCAAACGAGATGCGCGAGGCGGCAGGCTTCGCCGGATATATCGGCGTGGCGGATGAGCTGGTAAAATGTGACTCAAAATTCCGCGAGATACTTTCAAGCCTTGTCGGGCGGACGCTGGTCTTTGACAATATAGATAACGCCACCGCCATGGCTAAGGCACAGCGGTATCGCGTGCGCGTTGTCACGCTGGACGGGCAGCAGATTAATTTTGGCGGCTCGTTCACCGGCGGCTCGACTCGCACAAATGGCAGCATACTTGGGCGCGCGGGCGAGATCAAGCGCCTGCAGGCTGAAGCAGATGAGCTGGACGAGCGTCTGAACAAAAGCGCTACGGTGCGGCGTGAGCTTGATGCGAAGCTTGCGTCACTGCGCGACGAACGCGCATCGCTTGAAGAGCGTGTAAAGCTGAATGAGGTGCTGAGGTCTGGCGAGCGGGCGGCTCTTGAGCAGCTCAAGGCTAAGCTGGACGCTAACGATACGCTGGTCACCAAGCTGAGAAATGATATTGACGGCATCGCCGAGCAGCAGCAGCGTCAGACAGAAGATATGGACGAGCTGCGCCGCCGAAGCGCAGAGATAGCCTCGCAGATTGCGGAGATAAACGAGTTCAGGTCGACCAAGGACATCGAGCGCAACGAGCTTTTGGACAAAAAAACGGCCTGCGATAATGAGGGCGTACAGCTGTTTATCGCGCTGAGCGAGGTTCAAAAGGACATCGAGACCGAGCAGACATTGCAGCAGACCGCCGCCGAACGCAGCGAGGCCTGCCGCACGGACATCGCCGCACGTCAGACGAGGATCGACGAGCTGCGTGACCGTGTCGAGAGCCTGGTATCCGAGCAGGCGGGCAACCGTGCAGCTGCCGGTCAGGGCGACGACGAGCTAAAGCAGCTCAATGCGCGCCGCGCCGAGGCCGAGCAGGGAGGACTCGAATACGAGCGCTTGCTCAACGAGCTCAACACCAAGACCAAGGAAAAGCAGTCGCAAAAGGAGACTGTTTTCCGCGACTACACATTTAATGAAAACAAGCTGACTCAGCTGCGCCAAGAGCAGGACGAGCTGTCGACTAAGCTTTGGGACGACTATCAGCTGACGCGCGCCGAGGCGGTCGCGCTGGGCTACCCGGCACTTGATGCCAAGTCTCGTCCGGCGGCCGTTACCGAGCAGACCTCCTGCCGCAACCGCCTGCGCGTACTGGGCAATGTAGATCTTGACGCTGTCAATAAGTACAATGAGATCAAGAAAAAGCACGACGAGATGGAGGCGCAGATAAAAGACCTTGAGTCGGCGCGCCGTGAGCTGTTGAGCGTTATCGGCGAGCTCGAGGGCAGCATGGAAAGCACCTTCCTTGAGTCATTTAACCGCATAAATGAAAACTTTAACCGCGTTTTCTCCGAGCTGTTCGGCGGCGGCTCAGCCAAACTCTCGCTGACCGATCCGGCAAATGTGCTCGAGAGCGGCATCGAGATCAGCGCCGCGCCTCCCGGAAAGATAATCAAAAATCTGATGCAGCTTTCGGGTGGCGAGCAGGCATTTGTGGCGATAGCGCTGTTCTTTGCCATCCTGCAGGTCAATCCAACTCCGTTCTGCATACTGGACGAGATCGAGGCGGCGCTGGACGAGGTCAACGTTGCGAGATTTGCAGAATATATCAAAAAATATTCAGACGGAACGCAGTTCGTGCTCATAACGCACCGCCGCGGAACCATGGAGGCGGCAAACCGCCTGTACGGTGTCACCATGCCCGAGCACGGTATTTCAAAGGTACTTACACTTAATGTAGACGATATTTCAAAAACAAGAGGAGATGACTGGAATGGCATTTTTGGATAAGCTCAAGGCCGGACTTGCAAAGACTAAGGACGCACTCTTCAAGCAGGTCGACAACCTTGTAAAAAGCTTTGTCAAGGTGGACGAAGATTTGATAGACGAGCTCGAGGAGCTGTTAATATGTGCAGATGTCGGCGTTGCGGCAACTGAGGAAATAACTGAGCGCCTGCGCGAGCAGATAAAGGACGGACGGCTCAAGGAAAAGGAGCAGGTCATGGACGCGCTTAAGGAGATACTCTCCGATATGATCGGCGAGGGAGAGGCGTTGCGGCTTGACACCAAGCCGTCGGTGATATTGGTAATAGGTGTGAACGGTGCCGGCAAGACTACCTCCATCGGAAAGATATCCAAGCGACTGATAGAGGACGGCAAGCATGTTGTTGTGGCGGCCGCCGACACCTTCCGCGCCGCCGCAATAGACCAGCTGGCAGTGTGGTGTGAGCGCTCCGGCGCGGAGCTTGTGCGCCAGCAGGAGGGCTCCGACCCTGCCGCGGTCGTTTATGACGCTGCCGGATACGCCAAAAAGCATGGCGCAGATGTGTTGATCATAGACACTGCAGGCCGCCTGCACAATAAAAAGAATCTGATGGACGAGCTGGCCAAGATCAACCGTGTCATCGACCGAGAGCTGCCAGGCTGCGCACGCGAAAATCTGCTGGTGCTTGACGCAACGACAGGACAGAATGCGGTCATGCAGGCCAAGGAATTCGGTCATGCTGCGAGTGTCACGGGACTGGTGCTGAACAAGCTGGACGGCACCGCCAAGGGCGGCATAGTGTTGTCCATCAAAAAGGAGCTGGCGATACCGGTCAAGTTCATCGGCGTTGGCGAACGCATAGACGATATGCAGCCCTTCAACGCGGGGGAATTTGTCGAAGCACTGTTCAACTGATATCACATTTCAATAATTCTAATGAGTAAAAAAGCAAAATTTGCAATATCGTGCAGTATATCGCTGGCGCTGTTGATCGTTATATTGTGGCTGTCTCAGTGCCTGCTCGTGCCGAAATATATGTCAGATATCCCCGAGGGAGCACTGATAGCCGAGTATTATGACAACATCGGCGGGCACGACGTGCTTTTTGTTGGCGATTGTGAGGTATATGAAAACTTCTCGCCGGCCACGCTTTGGGAGCAGTACGGCATATCGTCATATATTCGCGGCAGCGCACAACAGCTGATATGGCAGTCATACTACATGCTCGAGGAAATGCTGGAGTATGAGAGTCCCGATGTTGTCGTTTACAATGTGCTGGCAATGAAGTACGGCGCACCCCAAAGTGAGGCATATAACCGGCTGAATCTTGACGGTATGCGACTGTCATCGCACAAATTGAAGGCCGTCCGGGCATCGATGACCGAAGGCGAATCATACCTTAGCTATGTCTTTCCGCTACTGCGGTATCATGCACGCTGGAGCGAGATCGGCGCCGAGGACTTCAGATATATGTTCAGTCGCGACAGCGTCAGCTATGGCGGCTATCTCATGCAGACAGACATCCGTGGCATAGCCCCCGCCGACATTCCCGCTGCGCTCCCGCTTGAGGATTACAGTCTACCGGACATATGCTGGGACTATCTCGAGCGCATGCGCGTGCTGTGTGAGGAGCACGGTTGCCGTCTGGTGCTGATCAAAGCACCGAGTCTGTATCCGCACTGGTATGCGGAATGGGACGCGCAGGTGGCCCACTACGCGGAGCAAAACGAACTGTATTATTATAATCTATTGGAAAAATATCAAGAGATCGGGATAGACTGGTCATGCGACACCTACGATATGGGGCTACATCTCAATGTTGACGGTGCGGAAAAATTGTCAGGCTACTTTGGCGAGTTGTTAACGCGAGAGTTTGGGCTGTCGGATCACCGTGGTGATGGTGAATATGAGGAATACTGGGCACCGATATGTCGTTCCTATCACAATAATAAAGAAGGGAATTAGTATAAATGGAAAGAATAGAACGCAAAATATGCTTAGCATTGGCTATACTTTTGATGATGTCTGCACTGCTTGTTTCATGCGAGGATGGCAGCGATCCCACGGCACATGGGCACAGCAATGATTATATGTACAGTTTTTCTTACAACAGCGTTTCCATCACGCCGGGCAGCTCGTTTGAGCAGCTGAAGCCACAGCTGGGGGAGCCTACCGGATATTTTGAGGCGGCATCCTGCGCCTTTGACGGTAACGACAAAATATACACCTACGGCAGTGTGCAGATCAGCGTATCGCCGCTGGCGGGCGTCGACACCGTATATATGGTGACACTGCTGGACGATTCTATCGCGACGCCCGAGGGAATCAGCGTCGGCGACGCCAAGACCGCAGTTATTGAGGCCTATGGTGATAAAGGAGTTGACAACGGAGCGTCGATGGTGTATATCGCCGGACTGACCGAGCTGGTGTTCCTAATACGTGACGATTGTGTGACGTCCGTGCAGTACAGATACCTCGATGCAGCGTCTGTTGACTAAAGAATTAGCACTGAAATATAAAAATCGCAAAAAAATTAAAAAAATTTTGAAAAACCCCTTGACAAACGGTTCGATTAGTGGTAAATTTATAGCATAGTTTAGCACTTGCCATTCGCGAGTGCTAAAACAAAGCGAGATCCACCGCTGATCGAACCGTTTTTTGATGTTAAAAAGGAGGTGCGCGCCATGAAGAACGATCCGCATGAATTGAGCGAACGAAAAAAGCTGATACTTAAAGCAATAGTGGATGCGCATATTGAGGGCGGTGAGCCGGTCGGCTCAAAATACATTCTGGAGCGCCGCCAGCTGTCCTGCTCGTCAGCGACTATTCGGAATGAGATGGCCGAGCTTGAGGAAATGGGCTATCTTGAGCAGCCGCACACGTCATCCGGACGTGTGCCAAGTGAGCTTGGATACCGATTTTACGTTGACAGCCTGATCGACAGCTACGCCATGACGGCACGCGAGGTGCTTCAAATAAACAATCTTCTCAAAATAAAGATGGGAGAGCTCGATCAGATACTTGACACAGCCTCCAAGCTGGCCAGTACACTTACGAATTATACCGGCATTGCCATTCGTCCCAAAGCATCGGCGGCGAGCTTTGAACGCTTTGAAACAGTGTTCATCGATGCGCATGATCTGCTGCTCATAATGATGAACGGCACCTCGCAGGTCAAAACGCAGAACATTCGATGCGATGAGCCGGTGACCCCAGAGTTGGTTGCAACGTTGGGACGTACGCTGAATGAAAACATGGCCGGGTGCTCCGCAGGGGACGTCACCTTTTCCATGATGATGCAAATGGAAGCTGATATGGGAAATCGCCATGAGCCGCTACACACCGCGCTCAAGGTCATATATAAAGTCGCAGGCGAGCTTGACGGCGGTGAGCTTAAGCTCAGCGGACTCAATCGTTTGCTACAATATCCCGAGTATTCCGACTCCGAGCAGCTGGGAGAGCTCATCGGCGCACTGGAAAGCAAGGACGAGATACTTGATCTTGTTGGCGAAACGGCGCATTCCGGTGATGAGGATAGAGTCAAGGTGGTGCTGGGCTCCGAGAGTTCAGTCAAGGTCATGAATCAGTCGGCTATCGTTTATAAGCAGATAAAAAAGCACGGCAAAACGGTAGGCGCGGTCGGCATCATCGGCCCGTTGCGAATGGATTATGCCAAGGTACTGGCCACGATCGACAGCCTCGGCGGCAACATTGCCAATCTGCTGGACGGTGACGGCGATATGCCACAGTTACCGGATGGTGGAAAAACAGATGAATAGTTAATTAAGGAAAGGATGCGAGTTGTTAAATGAACGAAAGCAACGAAAAGCAGACATCGGCGACGCAGAACGATATGCCGCCGGATGAACAGATAAAAGCGGAGCCTCAGGCCGCCGTAGAAGAGAAAGAGACTCGCGGCGAAAAGAAAAAGGTAAAAAAGCTGGAAAGCGAGCTTGAAGGTCTTCATAAACAGCTGGAGCAAGCGCAAAAGGCCGCTGCTGATGCTAACGACAAGTATCTGCGCATGCTGGCAGAATACGATAACTTCCGCAAGCGTTCGCAAAAGGAGCGCGAGGGCTGCTACGCCGACGCATATTCAGACGCTGTGAGCGCAGTGCTTCCGGTGCTCGATAACCTCGAGCGAGCGGCGCAGTATTCCGAGGCTGAGGCGGTCTCAAAGGGACTGGCGTTGACGCTCAAAAGCTTTGAAGAAACCTTCAGCAAGCTGGGTATCCATGAGATTGAATCGGTGGGTAAGCCCTTTGACCCACTGCTGCACAACGCAGTCATGCACGTCGAGGACGATAGCTACGGCGAGAACGAGATCGTCGAGGTGCTGCAAAAGGGCTATATCAAAGGCGACAAGGTCATAAGATATGCTATGGTCAAGGTCGCTAACTAAATTAGCTTAAAATTTTTCAAAAAATATATTTCGGAGGAATCTTATTATGGGAAAAATTATTGGTATAGATCTTGGTACAACTAACTCCTGCGTTGCAGTGTATGAGGGCTCTGAGCCCGTGGTAATCCCCAATCCCGAGGGCGCGAGAACCACGCCTTCGGTTATCGCCTTTTCCAAGACCGGCGAAAGAATGGTCGGTCAAGTGGCAAAGCGTCAGGCTATAACTAACCCCGACCGTACCGTCATCAGCATCAAGCGCGAGATGGGCACGAATTACACCAAGGAGATCGACGGCAAGAAGTACACTCCTCAGGAGCTGTCAGCCATGGTGCTCCAGAAGCTCAAATCGGACGCTGAGGCTTATCTCGGTGCTAAGGTGACTGAGGCTGTTATCACCGTCCCCGCTTACTTTACAGACGCACAGCGCCAGGCCACCAAGGACGCCGGCAAGATAGCCGGACTTGACGTCAAGCGTATAATTAACGAACCGACGGCTGCCGCGCTTGCATATGGTATGGATAAGGAAATCAATCAGAAGATAATGGTCTTCGACCTTGGCGGCGGTACCTTCGACGTTTCGCTGCTCGACATTTCCGACGGTGTCTTTGAGGTTCTCGCTACCGCCGGTAACAACCGTTTGGGCGGTGACGATTTCGACACACGCATCATAAACTGGATACTGGCTAAATTCAAGGCCGAGAACGGCCTCGACCTCGCCGGCGATAAGATGGTTATGCAGAGACTCAAGGAGGCCGCAGAGAAGGCCAAGATCGAGCTTTCCGGCATGACCTCGAGCAATATCAATCTGCCCTTCATCACAGCGACTGCCAGCGGCCCGCTCCACTTTGAAGCTACGCTGACACGCGCTGAGTTCAACAAAATCACCGCTGATCTCGTGGACGCTACCATGGGGCCGACAAAGCAGGTGCTTTCAGATGCCGGCCTCAAGCCGTCAGATATAGACAAGGTGCTGCTGGTTGGCGGCTCGACGCGTATTCCCGCAGTGCAGGAGGCCGTCAAGAGCTTTATCGGCAA
>CAYXBY010000012.1:0-32042 GCA_964463325.1 uncultured Lachnospiraceae bacterium
ACGCTGGATATCGCAGATCGTCTGCATCACCTGCCAAGCGAGCTGTCGGGCGGACAGCAGCAGCGCGTTGCCATTGCACGGGCGCTCATCAATCAGCCACAGCTGGTGTTTGCCGACGAGCCGACCGGCAATCTTGACCGTGCCAATGCGGATGAGGTGCTGAAGCTGCTGCTTGAGGCCAAGGAGGTCATGGGGCAGACGCTGATCATGGTCACGCATGACATGGAGATCGCCCGCCGTGCTGACCGTGTGCTGCACATGGACAATGGCTTTGTCAAGCCGTGGAGGCTGTCGCCTGCCTGAGCGACAAGGCGCAATACATAATAAAAGCTCACCGCCACCGAGACGATCTCTCGGAGCAGCGGTGAGCTTTTGGCACTTATATATCCAGCGCTGCAACATCCTCTACCCGCTCGCGTCTGACGGCGAGATAGGGCTGCCCGCCGCGCAGCATGACGATGGGTGGGCGCGGGAGACGATTGTAGCAGGAGGCCATTGAATAATTGTAGGCGCCGGTGTTGAGCACAGCGATGAGCTCGCCTGGCTCAAGTGGGCGGATATGTGCATGTGGGATAAGGATATCCCCGCTTTCGCAGCAGCGACCGACTATGGCACATTCCTCGGGCTCGCGACCGTCCTCGAGTACCGGCAGGGCAGTGTAGATGGAGCCGTAAAGCGTGTATCGCGGGTTGTCGGTCATGCCGCCGTCGACGGCAACGTAAAGCGTGCCTGCGTCCGAGCGCTTGACGGCGCCGACGGTGTACAGCGTTATTCCGGCGTCGGCGACGATGCTGCGCCCCGGCTCTGTGATGACAGTGGGACGTGGGTAGTCGGTTGCGCGGCAAAAGGCGTCGAGACGACTGCCGAGGGCAGAGAATATCGCGTCGAGGTCAGCGGCGGTGTCGGAGCCGAGATAACGTACCCCAAAGCCACCGCCAATGTTGAGCAGCTCGGCGGTAAAGCCCAACTGGCCGCGGAGCTCACTCAGTGTGAAGAGAACATGCTCAAGCGCGTCACAGAACGGAGTGCTTGATGCTATCTGCGAGCCTATGTGATAATGAACTCCGCGCAGCCGTATGCCTGGAAGACCGAGCGCAAGCTTGACGGCATCATGCATCTGACTTGGTGGCAGTCCGAATTTTGAATCTATCTGCCCTGTGCTGATCTTGCGATGCGTGTGCGGGTCGATCCCGGGCGTAAGACGCAGCAATATGGCTTGACGGAGTCCACGAGATGCTGCGGTGCGGCTGATAAGCTCGAGCTCGGCAGTGCTGTCGGCTACTATGAGCCCGACTCCGAGCGACAGAGCGTAGTCGATGTCGGCAGGCGTCTTGCAGTTGCCGTGAAAAATGATGTGCGACATATCAAAGCTGGCCGAATGTGCGGTGTAGAGCTCACCTGCGGATACCGCGTCGGCGTACATGCCCTCATCTGCCATCATGTGGTAGAGCTGCCGACATGAGAGTGCTTTGCTGGCGTAGGCGGAGATGGATGATGTTCCCATGTGCCGGCGCAGCGCCGCGAGGTGGCGACGGCAGTTTTGGCGCACGGTGTCCTCGCTCATGAGGTAGAGCGGTGTGCCGTATTGACGTGCCAGCTCCTCACAGTCGCAGTCGCTGTATATAAGATGCCCGTTATCTGACGAGCGCAATAGTCCGGGGGTAATGCTGTAAATGGCTTCGGTCAGCGTTTGCATGGGTTATTGTACCTCAATCAAATATATCATAATATGTGTCATTATTTTAGCATGTGCTGAATGGTTTGTCAAGCCTTGAATTATGACCGATATTCCATGAACGATCTATGGTAACATAGTGGCATTCAATTTCATAAAATAGACATGGAGACCAATATATCTTGAGAGGATTAATTATGCTTGACAACAATATAAAACTTGCACTGCTTGGCGGAGACGCCCGCCAGGGTGCGGTAGCCCGCCGTCTGGCGGGGCTGGGATTTGAGACTGCGGTATGGGGGCTGTGCGCGGGGGGAGATGAGCTGGGAGGAGCAGTTCGCTGTGACCGCTGGGACGATGCCGTCATGGGCTGCCGAGCTGTGATTTTGCCGCTGCCGGCATCAGCTGATGGAGTGAGAGTGAATTGTCCAATGTCAGACCCCGAATCGCCGCCAAAGCTAAAGCTTTCACGACTGTTGGAAGCGCTTGAGCCGGGCACACCCATCCTTGGCGGACGTTTTACTCCATCCTTTAAGAGTATGGCAGATGCAGCAGGGCACCGCGTGTGGGACTATTTCGAATCTGAGGAGCTACAGATAAAGAATGCAGTTCCCACTGCAGAGGGAGCAATCTCTATAGCCATGAATGAGCTGCCGATTACGCTGCACGGCTCGCATGCCGCTGTGATTGGCTATGGCAGAGTCGGACGCACGCTTGCCGGCATGCTGTGTGCACTGGGGGCACATGTTACAGTGGCGGCGCGTAAGGGCGTTGACCTTGCATGGGCCGAGAACTGCGGCTGTCGGACGTTGCGGATACAGGTGCGCGACGGCGTCAGCAGTCTGCGTGTGCTCGGCGAGGGCTATGATGTTATCTTTAACACCGTGCCGTATTGGCTTTTTGATGGCAATGTGCTGCCCGGAATATGCAAGAGCACGCTTATCATTGATCTTGCCTCAGCGCCTGGTGGTGTTGACTCGCGTGTGGCAAGTGAATGCGGCGTTCGCGTGATATGGGCGCTGTCTCTGCCCGGCAAATGTTCGCCGTATACGGCGGGGAACATCATTTGTGACACCGTTTTGGACATATTGTCGCGTGAGGGGGTGATCCAATGATAGGCTTTGCGATGTGCGGATCCTTTTGCACACATGCGCAAGCGCTTGAGCAGTTGGCAATGCTTCGCCTGGCAGGGTATGACATTTTGCCTATCATGAGTGAGAATGTCTACTCCACCTCGACCCGTTTTGGCAGCTGTGAATCGCTGCGTGAGCGGGTGGGACAGCTGTGCGAACGCGAGATCGTCCATACCATCGTTGACGCTGAGCCGCTGGGGCCACGGACACCGATGCAGGCACTCATAATATGCCCGTGCACCGGCAATACGTTGGCAAAGCTCGCCTGCGGGATAACAGACACGTCAGTCACTATGGCGGCTAAGGCACATTTGAGGTGCAGCCGCCCGCTGGTTATAGCGCTGGCTTCAAACGACGTGCTTTCGGCAAATCTTAAAAACGTAGCGCTGCTTATGGCACGAAAAAACATATTTTTTGTGCCGCTGTCACAGGATGACCCGGCAGGCAAGCCGTATTCCATGGTGGCGGATCTTTCGCTGCTCGAGCCGACACTCAGCGCGGCGCTCGAGGGCAAGCAATTTCAACGAGTATTCATGTGAAAACGGGGCTTGGCGGCCTTTGTGACCGTCAAGCCCCGAGGCTTTATTTCAGCAACCGTATTTGAGGTGAGACCAATAGTCCCTGCGGCTTTAGACGATATTCATAGCACCATCTGTCTCCGGTCGTGCGGTATACGCCGGGGCTGGGATATGAACATTTGTCATCGGCACAGTGGAGTGGGCCAAAGCCGTTGAAGCGCGTTAGATATAGCTTGATATCGACACGGTGATTACCTGGAGTGACGTTCTCAAATGTCGTGCAATATGGCGCGAAGGCCACATGACGAGGTGTCCCATCGTCAAACGACACAGTAGGCACGCCGGCACGGTACTGAGGCAGCGTCAGCTCAAGCGCCTCGCCATCGGTGTCGACGTTAAGGTGGTATGTGATAGCGCCGCTGTAGAAGGGCAGCCCCTGGTCGGTGATGCTGCCAAAGAACAGTTTATCGGGCGGTGAAGTAATTCGCTTGCCGCGTCCGTGCACGCTGACCCCGAAATTTCCAAGTATATAGCACCATTCTACCGCCGTGCGCCGACCGAACAGGTAAGTGATCTCCAGTGTGTTGGTTCCGCGCACGATGGGCGGCAGGCCCACAGTTTTGATGGCTTTATCGACATACCAGCCATCGGGTGAGGTGTTGACGGGCTGCGAGTTGAAGATGATTTGAGCCAGCTCGGGCGTCTCAAGCGCCAGGTGAGCGCCGATGTAGTCGATATCGCTTTCAAACGTGAACCGCAGATATATGCGGTGGGCTGGCGGATCAGCGGGCAGATGCCAGGGCTGGTCGGAGCTGCTGCTCCACGGTGTCCAGCCGAGTGAGGTGCGGCAGGCGGTGTCGATCCGCAGCAGCTCCTCGAGCGGTTTCATTTGACCGCCGTCAAAGCTGTATTCCGCAGTGTCCAGTAGCAGAGCATTTGGCTCATCGAGCGAATATCGAACGCTAAAGGGCAGGCTTAGCACCGTTGTATTTAGCTTTTCCGCTGACGGCGCGGCAACCACACCCACGGATGTGTCAGGTGATAGACGCAGCAGCAGGCTGTCGTGCTGATAGAGCGAATGTGTGATCACGGTACTATCGCCGCGATAGGTGACGGCTTTGGTGGATATAGTACCATCAAGCGTGTTGTAGACGCGTGCGTTCCAGTGACCTGGAACGGTGATGCGGATAGACTGCCTGCGCGAGATATCGTTGTTATAGGGATCTTTGCCATTTGCGATAAACAGCCAGCGATCCTTGCCGTCGCGGCGGAGCTGATACAGCAGGTTGTCTGTCAGGCTGCCGTTGTCGGAGCGTATTTCAACTGTGCGGAAGGGCTCGAGTGAGCTTAACAGCGCGGCGCGCGACAGAGGAACGAGTTTTGCTGCCGAGCACAGCGCGTCGAGCTCGCCAGACTGAGGCATGGCGTCGATATATTTGGGCGTTGAGCCAACTATCATCAGCTTGCCACCGTCTCGGACAAAGGCCAGCAGCCGCTCGACCGTTGTTGAGCGCAGAGTCTCGCAGCAGGGGACGAGTATAACGTCATAGGCCATTTTGCCCACCTTAAGGGGATTGCTGCCGGCATCGCACAGCTCGGGCAGCAGCGCTTCGGATATAAAATCAAAATCTATCGTACCATACAGCAGCCACGAGGTGACGTCCTTAAAGCTTGAATCAAGCTGACTGCGGACAAGGGCAGTTTGATCGGATGGTCCCCAATGCAGCCACATGCTCTCGATGGGATGTATCACGCCGACACGCACTTCGGGCACTCCGCGTGTCATGGCGGTGTTGAGACGCGCAAAATGGTCCTCAATATATGAATATTCGGTATACCAGCTGGACTGATAGCTTATCGAGGCGGGATAATCGCGCTTGGCCTCGCCCTCCATCGACACCCATGACAGGTGCGGCACACGAACGGTGACGCCGAGCGCTGCCTGCCAGTCGCCGTGCAGCTTGTGTCCGCGGAAATCAAAATCCCAGCCGGTGACGCCGTACAGCTCGCTCATCATGCCCTCGCGCCCATACTGGTGCACGGCTGATTGCGCCTGCTTGGCGGTCGTCAACTCGCGGCGACAGGCCAGCATATCGATGCCCGGCAGTTGGAATGCGCGGTAGGAGCGCATTGCCTCACCAACAGCGCGGGTCTGTGAATCCAGCGTCGGTTCACACATGACGTGCCCTGTCATCATAATGCCGTGTCCGCGGCACCAGTCGCCGATAGTGTCGGCAAAGGCAGAGGCGAAGCGATCGGCTATGTGATTGTGGATGCGGTAGCGTGCGACCGATACCTCGCCTCGTGGTAGCTCCCAAAACAGCTCGGGCAGGAGCTCCATTATATCGTCGCCGTAGGCTTCGCGATAGGTGTCGGGGAGGTCGTCGGTCCAGGGCATGGCCACATCGCGAGGGACATCGGCCATTTCGAGGACGCTTTTGTGCGTCATTTGGGGCTCGTCGGTAAAAATTGCGGGGATGTGGACGTCAAATTCATTTCCAAAGCGCTCATAATAGCGGTCGTGCGTGACCTCGAGAAAACGCTCTATCGCCTTGCGATCCAGTGTATTTACATAGGTCTGACCGTTATAGCGCGGTGAGGGATGCGGCTGCTCAAGATAGGCATACCACAGCCGGCCGCGCGGCGTGGCGTCGGGAGAGACGCGCTCGTAGTGCTGCAGGCAGCCGTCACTGTCAAGCTCGACATCGTATACCGCCATAAGATGTCCAAGCCCGCTGCGCAGGGCGGTCGCCTGCTCGTTGCCATCTCGATGCTTGCCGCCCTCCTGTTCATACGGTGTCGGAGTGAAGAGCAGATATCTTATGCGATATTGCGGATCCTCGGTCACATATCCGCCCGCAAAGCCGGACGGCCAGCGATCCTCGTCGTAAAGCCAGGCCAACATATCCTCATCGCGTGCCTTGTCTACGCAGGCTCCGACAAGCTCCATAAATTCGTCGCTCAGATACGGCGTCGCCATGCCGGAGCGGACGTGCACGTGAAAACCGCCAAAGCCCATCTGCTTCAGCACCTTTATCTGACGCATCAGCTCGTTGCGCTCCAGCTTGCAGTTCCAGGCCCAAAATGGTGTCCCTCTATATTCGCAGGTCGGGTTTTGGAACAGTTCATCCGACAGCGATGCGGCGGAATTCTTTTTGTAAAGCATTGTTACCTCCGTTCGAGCAGAACCTCGCACTCGTATTTTTTGACGTCATCATACCATTTAAGCGAGCCGTCACCCAATCCGCTGCGATTGCAAAGCTCATCCCAGACTGCACCGAAGGGCAGCGTCTTCAATTGTTCATCCAGTGCCATGAGCCCAGTAAAATCGCCTGCGTCCTGCATGGCAGATAGCTGAGCGTGCGGCTTGAGCAGTGCATACAGCAGAGCCTTTTGCAGACTGTGCATGCCAATTATCCAGGCCGCGACGCGGTTTATGCTGGCGTCAAAATAGTCCAGCGCGATAAAAGTGCGGTCGAGGGCATTGCAGCGGACAAGCTCTTCTGCAATGGAGCGGGTTTCGTCGTCAAAGCGGACGACGTGGTCGCTGTCCCAGCGCACCGAGCGAGTCACATGCAGTGCCAAATGCTCGGAGAACAGTAGCATTGAGGGGATCTTGTCGGCGACAGACTCGGTAGGGTGATAATGCCCGTTGTCCATCAGCGAGAGTATGCCACGTGAGGCGGCGTAATTTAGACAAAATTCGCTTGAGCCGACAGTGTAGGACTCAAGGCCGATGCCAAACACCTTGGATTCGAGCGAAACGTATACCTTTGAGCGGTCGTAGTTTGAGGCAAGTATGGTGTCAAGCGATTCGGCAAAGCGGGCTCGCGGAGCCATGCGGTCAGCCGGGATATCCTTGAGGCCGTCAGGAATCCATATGTTCATGAGGCAGGGCGTGCCCAGCTCCGTGGCAAAATACTCCGAAATGCGCAGGCAGGCAATGCAGTGACGTATCCAAAACTGACGTGTTTCCTCGTCGGGGCTTGATAGCGTCAGTCCGGAAGCCTTGGGGTGCGCAAATAGTGTCGGATTGAAGTCTATTCCAAGCCCGCGCTCGCGCGCAAATCTCACCCACGGCTCAAAATGGCGGGGCTCGAGTGCATCGCGGTCGACCTTCTCGCCGTCCTTAAATATTGCGTAGTTTGCATGGAGATTGATGCGGTGCTTGCCGGGAACGTGGGACAGCGCAAAGTCGAGATCGGCCATCAGCTCGTCCGGCGTACGTGCAGCGCCCGGATAATTACCAGTGACCTGTATGCCGCCGTCGAGGGCGGATCCACCCTCAAAGCCGTGAATGTCGTCTCCCTGCCAGCAGTGCAGGGAGATGGGGAGAGCGGTCAGACGCTCTATGGCGGACTCGGTATCGATGCCGAGCGCTGCATATGTGGCTCGAGCGCTTGCGTAATTATTGTTATTTGACATTGAAAACGCCTCCGAAACGAAATAATTCAAGATTATTGTATCATATCGGGGATGATTTTTCAATAATATAATTGCATATTCTTTAAAAATGTGATATACTTATCTCAATATAATGATTACGAGGTCTATAAGATATGAAAAACATCGAGCGAAATCTTACCATGCTTTGTGATTTTTACGAGATCACCATGGGCAACGGATATTTTAAGTCCGGCATCGGCGACAGAATAGTGTATTTTGACGCCTTTTACCGCGATAACCCCGATAATGGCGGCTACGCCATTGCTGCGGGTCTGGAGCAGATAGTCAACTATATCAAGGAACTGCATTTTGATGACGAGGATATTGAATATCTTCGCCGCAAGGGGGGCTTTGATGAGGAATTTCTGACTTATCTGCGTACCTTCCGCTTTACCGGGGATATGTGGGCAGTGCCCGAGGGGACGGTGGTTTTTCCGGGTGAGCCGCTGATCACTGTTCGTGCGCCGGCAATTGAGGCGCAGTTCATCGAGACGTATATGCTCATGGCGCTCAACCATCAGTCGCTCATCGCGACCAAGGCGTCACGCATGACGAGAGCTGCAAAGGGAAGACCGATAAGCGAGTTCGGCTCGCGCCGTGCACAGGGCGCCGACGCCGCTATTCTCGGTGCACGTGCGGCCTATATCGGTGGCTGCTCCGGCACGGCCTGCACCATCACAGACGAAGCTTACGGTGTCCCGGCTACCGGCACCATGGCGCATTCCTGGGTGCAGATGTTTGACGACGAATACACCGCATTCAAGACCTATTGCGAGATCTATCCCGACAACTGCACCCTGCTGGTGGACACTTACAACGTGCTTGAGTCGGGTATTCCCAATGCCATAAAGGCATTCCGCGAGGTTCTCGTGCCGCGCGGCATAAAGAAATGCGGCATCCGCATAGACTCCGGCGACATCACATATCTGACCAAAAAGGCGCGCGCGATGCTGACTGAAGCCGGATTCCCGCAGTGTAAGATCGTCATATCCAATTCACTTGACGAGTATATCATACGCGAGCTCATTCGCCAGGGCGCCGAGATCGACGCATTCGGCATCGGTGAGCGACTGATAACCGCCAAAAGTGACCCGGTCTTCGGTGCGGTGTACAAGCTTTGCGCCATTGAACGGGATGGTGAGATAGTCCCCAAGATCAAGATAAGCGAGAATGTCGGCAAGATCACGACGCCGCACTTCAAAAAGATATATCGTCTCCGCGGGCGTGAGACCGGCAAGGCGGAGGCCGACTTGCTCTGCCTGTACGACGAGACCGTTGACGACAGTCGTCCGCTCGAGATATTCGATCCCGAATATACATGGAAGCGCAAGACGCTCAGTGATTTTACCGCCACTGAGCTTCAGGTGCAGGTCTTCAAGAATGGGGAACAGGTATATGAGCTACCAGCGCTTGATGATGTGCGCAGGCATTGTGCTGAGGAGCTTGAGGGAATGTGGGATGAGGTGCGCAGATTTACCAATCCTCATAACTATTACGTCGATATGTCTGAGCGGCTGTGGAACGTCAAGCACGAGCTGCTCCGTGCCGGAAGACACAGTAAATAAAAGAGCATTTAAGCGTCCGACGGGCATTATTCGCCCGTCGGACGTTTTTTGCTCGTTGGAAGAGCAGAAAAACTGTTTTATCACGCAGCCCGGTGCCCGCCGGGTTATTTTGAGCTCAAAACGCGAAATGGAAATATTATTATGCAAAAAAGTTTCAAAAAATTTCATAAACCTATTGCAAATCCCCTCGATATGTTATATAATAATAGAAAAGTGGTGCAAAGTGGAGCGAAGTGCACCGAAAATCGCGAAAAGGTGGTGAGAGCAATGCTCGGTGGAGAGTTTTTACATGTAGTAGACGCCAAAAACCGAATATTTATCCCGGCGGCATTCCGAGCAGAGCTTGGAAACACCTTTGTTGTCACTCGCAGCCTGCGCGGGCACTTTCTGTGCTTCTATTCAAGCGTCGCGTGGGAAGACTATGTCGCTCCGCTGAAGCGCGCACCGCGCAGCGCGACTGAAGACATTTTACGGTTTCTCTACCGTACCGCCGTCGAGGTTACGCCGGATGCGCAGGGAAGAATACTGCTTCCGCAGGTGCTGGTCGACTATGCCGGGCTGGCAAAGCAGGCATACGTGGTCGGCGTCGGTGACTATGGTGAGATCTGGTCGGTAGATGATTATCGTGAGAAGGTAGACAAGGAAGATATCGCTGCCATGCACGCAAAGCTGGAGCAGATAGGATTTTGACATATGGAGCACATTGAGTTTTCACACAAGCCGGTTCTGTTTGACGAATGCATGCAGGCACTGGGAATTAAGCCGGACGGCGTATATGTCGACGGCACCGCAGGCGGCGGAGGGCATTCGAGCGGCATAGCCGAGAGACTGACGACCGGCCGCTTGATCGCCATCGATCAGGATGCTGCTGCAATACAGGCAGCGGGCGAGCGATTGGCAGTATATGGCGATCGTGTTATGCTGGTGCGAGACAATTTCAAAAATGTCGGCGATGTGCTTGACAGCCTCGACATACAGCACATAGACGGCATCCTGCTGGATCTGGGGGTATCCTCCTACCAGCTCGACACTGCCGAGCGCGGGTTTTCCTACAATGCGGATGCCCCGCTTGATATGAAGATGGACAGGCGACGCGCGCTCAGTGCGTACAACGTCGTCAACGAATATAGCGTGGATCGACTACGCAGGATACTTTACGATTACGGCGAGGAGCGCTTCGCACCGCGCATCGCGGCGGCTATCGTCGCGCGTCGGCAGCAGGCTCCGATAGAAACGACAGGACAGCTGGTCGACATAATAAAAGGGGCTATCCCGGCAGCGGCACGTGAGGGCGGGCATCATCCGGCCAAGCGCAGCTTTCAGGCTATACGCATCGAGGTGAACGGCGAGCTTGATGTTATCGAGCCGGCGCTTCGTGCGGCGGTCGCGCGGTTGAATCCCGGTGGACGCGCCGCGGTGATCACATTTCATTCGCTGGAGGACAGGCTCGTTAAGCAGACCTTCGCGTCGCTTGCCGAGGGCTGCACCTGCCCCAAGGATTTTCCGGTGTGCGTGTGTGGCAAAAGGCCGGTGATACGCCGGGTCAGCAGCAAACCGATATTGCCAAGTGAGCGTGAGCTTGCCGACAACCCGCGCGCCCGCAGCGCCAAGCTGAGAGTGGCCGAAAAGCTATAAAAACGGAGGTATGAGACATGGATAGATCGCGCGAGACACAAGGTGCACAGTATCTGTGCCGTCATACATATTATTCAGAACTGAATAGCAGGAAGAAAGTCGAGCGTGCGGCTGAAAAACGCGGTACCGCTTCTGCGGAGCCGGCGTACGAACGTCGTTGCTTTGACACAGATGAGCTTTATGCTGGCCTCCGTTCGCGGCTGATTGATCGTAAGCGCATTGACGGCGCCATATCTCGCGCGGCAGAATGGCTTGAGATCGATGATCGCGCACGTCGAGTTGAACGCGCACCTAAAAGGTTGCCGGTAAGCGTGATGGCGGCCATTATGGCGGTTGCACTGTCGCTGCTTATGATAGTTGCTGGGGCAGTTATTTCGTCAAAGGCAAATATGGAGCTTTATGAAGCGGAGAATACTCTGAACATCCTCAAGGCGACCGAGCTTGAGCTCGCCCGTGAGCTGGAGCTCAAGAATGATCTGCGTTACATAGAAGAGGTTGCTCGCGGACGTCTTGGTATGATCGAGCGCGAGCATGCGTCTGTGCTTACAGTTGATGATCATCGTGAGGATTACGTTGAACTGTACGAACAGGAAAAGTCACTGACCGGTTTCTCGGTACTTCTTGATGTACTGGACTTTTTTGGGGAATGATAATCACATATAACGCATATATATGTGAGTGGGCATAATAAATTATTGAACAGTGATCACAAGTTGCCTTCATGGCAGCGGAGGAGGTTGGCATGGCACCAAATTCTATATCTACTGGAGCCATACGACGCTCCGCTGTGCTTGGCCTCATTGTGGCACTGGCGCTGGCTGTGCTGCTGATTCGCATATTATTAATACAGACAGTCGATTTTGATAGATATCAGACCAAGGTGCTTGATCAACTGACCACTGAGTCGGTGATCAAGGCGGATCGCGGCAACATTACCGATGCCAACGGTGTCCTGCTGGCGACTAATATCACGACCTACAGAATATTCATCTCTCCAAAGGGAATAGCGTCCTTCGATAAGGATCATGACTTAGAGCCCGGTGCAACGGCGAAGAGTATTGCGCAGGGGCTGTCCGAGATATTGGGCAGCGGCTACGGCGTCAGCTACGACGCGATTCTTGAGCACACGACTCACACGCGCTACTTGGACAGGACCATCGCCCGCAATGTTGACGAGGCCACGACGGAGCAGGTCCGCAGATTTATTGAAGAGCACAAATATAACGATCAAATATATGCCGAGGCGACCAGCACACGCTACTATCCGCAGGGCAGCCTGGCGGCCCAAGTCATCGGCTTTACCAGCAGCGATGGCAACGGACTGTATGGCCTTGAGTTAAAATACGATGAGCAGCTGGCCGGAACCTCAGGAAAATACATAACCGCCCGCGATTCAAGTGGCAACGAGCTTCCATATGAATATGAAAGCTATGTTGCGGCGCAAAACGGCTACAACGTTACTACGACGCTCAACACCTATGTTCAATCTGCACTTGAACGTCAGCTGGAAGCGACGCTGATAGAATCCGGCGCTCAAAACCGCGTTTGCGGGATAGTTATGAATGTCAAGACCGGTGCCATACTGGCTATGGCGACGGCACCTTCGTTTGATCTCAATTCTCCATGGACGCTGAATACTCAATCGCTTGAGCGGTTGACTGCCTCGGGGCTTTCTGAGGATAGCGATGAGTATACAGCGCTCAAGCGCGAGCTGCTGCTTGAAACATGGTCAAATAAGGCGATAACTGAGATATACATCCCAGGTTCGACCTTTAAGATAGTGACTGCGTCCATGGCACTTGAGGAAAATGTGATCAATCTCAATGAACGCTTTTTCTGCTCGGGTGCGTATACTGTCAGTGGGCGGCTGATACATTGCCACAAAACGACGGGGCATGGTAGCCTTAATTTGGCCGGCGGACTACAGCAGTCCTGCAACCCATTTATGATGATGTTGGGCGGGCGTATTGGCACGGAGCGTTTTTATAACTACGTCAAGCAGTTTGGCTACCTCGAGAAAACCGGCATCGATCTGCCGGGCGAGAGCTCAAGTGTGTTTTATCAACAAAACAGCTTTAAGGAGATCGACCTGGCTGTATCGTCATTTGGTCAGAACTTCAAAATATCTCCCATTCAACATATCACGGCCATATCGGCTGTGGCCAACGGTGGAACACTTGTAGAGCCTTATGTCGTTGACCGGATAACCGACGAAAGCGGTGCTGTTGTCTACGAACATGGCACAGTCGCACGTCGGCAGGTGGTGAGCGAGAATGTGTGCCGAACGCTGTCCGAAATACTCGAGCAGGGTGTATCCGGAGATGGTGGCGCGAAAAATGCGTATGTTGCAGGCTACAGAGTCGCAGCCAAAACTGGTACGTCTGAGAAGGTCGGTGACAACAAAGAGCTCAGAATAGGCTCCTGCGTGGCCTACGCTCCGGCTGATGATCCGCAGTACGCGGTTATCATCATAGTAGATGAGCCAACTATAGGCTCGCTCTATGGCAGTACAGTGGCGGCACCGTATGTCGGTAATGTCATGGAAGAAATATTGCCGTATCTTGGCGTTGAAGCGGTATATACCGAAGAGGAACTTAAAAACATGGCGGTCAGTGTTCCTAATCTCTGCTACTGGAGCACGGCGCTGGCGCGTAAATATGCCGAAAGTCTCGAGCTTGACGTCGAGATACGCGGCGACGGTGATTACATATTGCGTCAGTCACCAGCAGCCGGTACCTCGGTTGAGCAGAGAAGCGGCAGGATAATTCTTTACACGACAAAAAATGAACCGCAGAAGACTTTCAGTGTGCCTGACGTCGTTGGAAGGACGGCAGCGGCAGCCAACAGCATGATAGTTAATGCCGGATTTAACATAAAAATTGAAGGAACACGCAATTATCTTAGCGGCACGGGCGCTGTAGTCGTATCACAGTCGCCGGCGGCAGGAGAAATTGCCGAGGAGGGAAGCGTAATTACCGTGACCTTCCGCCATTTTGGAGACACGACCGAGTGAGGTGCCGCCGCAGGAAGTTTAAGGATTTGACTTTAACTTCAAGGAGGCGGCCATGAAGCTTTCGGAGCTGTGTCTTAGTGCGGGCATTGATTGCCCGGAGCAGCTTGAAGCAGTCGAGATAAGCTGCGTTACATCTGATTCTCGGCAGGTGCGGGCAGGATGCCTGTTCGTTTGCATAAGAGGATCACATTTCGACGGTCATTCATTTATCCGCCAGGCGCTATGTGCGGGCGCCGGGGCGATTGTTGCAGAGGAGGGCGCACAGGGGCTTGACGGCGTTGACGCCGCGAGAATCATAGTCGTATCAAAAACGAGACAGTCGCTTGCCTGCCTGCTTGACGCTTGGTACGGCTCCCCCTCAAAAAAGCTAAAGCTGATCGCAGTCACCGGGACTAACGGAAAGACATCGGTGACGTGCATCTTGAAAAAAATATTTGAGTCGGCGCTATATTGCTGTGGGCTTATCGGTACGGTCAGCTGTATGTCAGGAGACCGCTATTTGAATGTACCAAATCGTGACGCGCTGGCAAACATGACCACCCCAGACCCGGAACAGCTTTATGAAATGCTTAGCCGCATGGTCGGCGACGGGGTGGAATATGTATTTATTGAGGCTACATCTCATGCGCTGGCGCTCGACAAGCTGGCACCTCTTGAGTTTGAGGCGGGGATATTCACCAATCTCACGCCCGAGCACCTCGATTTTCACGGTAGCATGGAGAACTATCTTGCTGCCAAAGCAAAGCTGTTTGCGGCATGTCGATGCTGTATTATCAACCGCGATAGTGATTATTACGATGACATCGCGGCGGCCTGTCGCGGACGTGTTGTAAGCTGCTCTGCCGAAGGACGCGGCGCTGATTATCGCGCCATCGAAATAGACGACGGCGGTATGCGGGGCGTGAGCTACACGCTGTGCTCGGAGCGGTCGGTCGTGCGTATACGCAGTCAGCTGTCTGGGCGCTTCAACGTAATGAATACCATGCAGGCTGCAGCGTGCGCTACGGAGCTGGGGGTGTGCCCGGCGACGGTTGCGTGTGGCATTGCGGCGGTAAACGGCATTGACGGGCGGCTGGAGCGTGTTAGGCTGGGTTATGATGCGGATTTTTCGGTATTTATAGATTATGCTCATACGCCGGATGCGCTTGAAAATCTACTCGGCGCCGTGCGCGGATTTCGCTTGGCGGGACAGCGTATTCGTCTTTTGTTTGGATGCGGTGGCGACCGTGACAGGACCAAACGTCCAGTAATGGGTGAGATAGCGACGCGCCTGGCGGATGAGGTCATAATCACATCTGACAACAGCCGCAGTGAGTCGCCCGAGAGTATAATTTCTGATATACTGTCGGGTGTTGGAGACCGTTCAAATTACACTGTTATCGTTGATCGTCGAGAGGCGATAATGCGGGTGGTATGCAGCGCTGTGACAGGAGATATAATAATTCTTGCAGGAAAGGGCCACGAGGCCTATGAAATAGATCGCGAGGGGCGGCGCCCCTTTTGCGAAAGACGTATAGTCGCGGAGGCCATGGAGCGTCGGCGCGACGGATAAAGCAGTGGAGGAAGACTATGCTTATAAGCTTTGGCGCTGGCGCGCTGGAAATATCAAGGCTTGCTGAGATACTTGGAGGCGAGCTGATCGGAGATGGGGCAGTATGCGTTCATGGAATCTGCACAGATTCGCGCGAGGTTGAGCGGGGAATACTGTTTGTGGCGTTGCCTGGTGAGCGGACTGACGGACATAATTATATCTCCGTTGCCATAGAGCACGGTGGAGATGGCTTTATTGTCAGCCGTCGGGAGGCAGTGCCGGATGGCGTCAGTGCCGTGCTGGTGAACAATACAGAGTCGGCGCTTATGCGTCTGGCCAAATATTTCAGAAGTATTCAGACAACCCGCTGCGTTGGAGTTACCGGCAGCGTCGGTAAGACGACGACAAAGGAGTTGATAGCTTCGGTTCTGTCGCAAAGCCTGCGCGTGCATAAAACTCGCGGCAACTTTAACAGCACCATCGGTATGCCGCTCAGCGTCATGGAAACGCCGACGGATGCGGAGGTCGCAGTGCTCGAGATGGCAATGAGCGGCCTTGGTGAGATACATGCCATGTCCATGTGCGCCAGACCTGAGGTCGCCGTTATTACGACGATAGGCTCGTCGCATATGGAGTCACTGGGATCGCAGCAGAATATCAAGCGCGCGAAATTGGAGATAATTGACGGTCTGCGAAACGGTGGAACGCTCATCCTGAACGGTGATGATCCACTCCTGCATAATGTCAGCTTTGAGCGCGGCAGGACGCTTAGCATTGGCATAGATGACTACGACGTTGATTACAGAGCAGAGCAGCTGTGCTTTGAGGACGGCTGCAGCATTTTTGATGTACGGACGCCCACTGGAGTGCTGAGGGATATGAGGATTCCGGCTATTGGCAATCACAATGTCTATGCGGCACTTTTTGCGGTGGCGGTAGGCGAGATATTTGGTGTTGACGCTGAGGACATACGTGCGGGACTTCGCAGCTATGTCGGAATGCAGCTGCGGCAGAACGTCTATCCGCTTGGTGACATAACTGTGATTGAAGACTGCTACAATGCAAGTCCCGAGTCCATGCGTGCGGCGCTTGAGGTGTTGAGCATGCTGCGCCGCCCGGGCGGGCGGACTGTCGCGGTGCTCGGTGATATGCGTGAGCTGGGGGACAGCTCGCAAGAGCTGCACCACAGTGTGGGGGTCGAGGTGGCAAGGCACAATGTCGATATGCTGTTCACGCTGGGAACATCGGCGCGATATATTGCCGCCGGTGCGCTCGAGGGTGACATGGATGAGAGCCGTGTATTTGTCAATCTTGACGTTGAAACATATGCTGCGACGGCGTGGGAGCTGTGTCGCGAGTTGCATTCGGGCGATGTGGTGCTGTTCAAGGCCAGCCGCGCGGTGCGCGCCGAGCGCGTGATACAGAGTTTGAAAGAAATATACCATTGAGTACGACAGGAAGGATCAATTATCAATGAATACAAAAATGCTGACGGAATTCATCATAGTAACGGTCGCAGTGTTTGCACTTACGGTGCTTGCCGAGCGTATTCTGATTCCGATATTGCGCAGTCATAAGGTCGGGCAGCGGATACTTGAGATAGGCCCGCGCTGGCACATGAACAAATCCGGCACTCCTACCATGGGCGGAATATGCTTCATCTTAGCTATGCTGCTGGTTTTAGCCGCAGTGGCGGTCTATACGGCGTTGACAGGAGATACGGGCGAGCTGATCCCGCTGGCTCTGACGCTGTGCTTGGGAGTGTTCAACGGCATTATCGGCTTTGTAGACGACTATTGCAAGCTGATCAAAAAAAAGAACGAGGGACTTAAGGCATATCAAAAGTTCATCCTCCAGGTGCTGGCGGCTGCCGCATACATTTATATAATGTCGAAAACGGGGCATGTGAACACTACGCTACACATCCCGTTTACGGATATTTCACTCGAGCTGGGCATATTTTATTATGTGCTCGCGATATTTATCATTACAGGCATGGTCAATGCCGTCAATCTGACGGACGGCATTGACGGCCTGGCAAGCAGCGTTGTCTGCGTTGTGGGTTGCTTTTTCGCAGCGGTAGCCTTTCGGACTGAGTTTGAGGCGCTGTCTCTGGCGGCAGCTGCGATTATCGGTGGAACGCTGGGCTTTTTGATATACAACTATCACCCCGCACGCGTTTTTATGGGTGACACCGGGTCACTGTTCCTCGGTGGAATGATCGTCGGCATGGCATTTATGCTGGATGAGCCGCTGATAATAGTGATCGCGGCGCTGGTGTGCGTTATCGAGACGCTGTCGGTCATGACGCAGGTGGGCTATTTTAAGCTGACGCACGGCAAAAGACTGTTTAAGATGGCACCGATACATCACCATTTTGAAAAATGCGGCTGGGGAGAGGTCAAGATAATGGTCATCTTCTCGCTGGTGACGCTGCTTTGCTGTGTTTTGGCCTGGTTTGGTCTTTTTTGATAAAAACAGTTGATTTAGAAGGGGGGCGGCCATTCTATGCCGCAGGAAAACGAAAGCCGAGACCACGGCGGCCTTTGGGCGCGTCTGCGCAGGCTGCGTCTGACACATGCGGACTCGCAGTATGATGATATTGCCGCCGACGAGAGAGTAATGGTGCGCGGCGGCGTAGATATATGGTTTTTCCTTATTGTTTTGGCACTGCTGTGCTTTGGCGCAGTGATGTCCTTCAGCGCCAGCGCAGTTTACGCACAGAACAAGTATGGCGACAGCACATATTTTTTGTGGCGTTACATACTTTTTGCCGGGATCGCCATAGTGGGGACACTGCCGTTTGTCCTTTTTGCACGTCCGTGGTTTTGGCGGCTTTTTGGGCTGTGCTCATACGGGCTGTCCATCGTGCTTTTGCTGCTGGTGCTTGTCATCGGTAGTGAGGGCGGTGGCGCACAGCGCTGGATCGATCTTGGATTTATGACGATACAGCCATCTGAGGTTGCAAAGATGGCGGTGGTGTTGACGATGGCGCTGTACATGAGCAAGCACGAGGCGCAGATAAGCAGCAATATTACGCGCGTCAGCTTCCGCTACGGCGTTATCGGCCCGGCAGCGATATTTGGCACGATCTGTATGCTGGTGGCGTTGGAAAAGCACATTTCGGGACTTATGATTATCGGAATGATTGGTATATCGATCATGTTCATGGGCGGAACTCGCATGAAATATATATTTCTGATAATCGGCGCTATCGCCATGGCCGGTGTGCTTTTGATCCTTGTTTCCGACTACGCCCAGGAGCGCGTGACAACGTGGCTGTTTTTGGAGAAGGCAGACCCGCTGGGCTCCGCCTGGCAGACCTGGCAGGGGCTGTACGCTATCGGATCGGGCGGTCTGTTTGGTAAGGGACTTGGCAACAGCATGCAAAAATACGGTTACGTTTCCGAACCGCAGAATGACTTTGTATTTACAATTATCTGTGAGGAGCTAGGCTTTTTTGGGGCTGTGCTCGTCGTGGCGCTGTTCGGACTGCTCGTTTGGCGTGGCTTTCATATCGCAGCCAAGGCGCCTGACCGCTTTAGCTCGCTCGTAGTCTATGGGCTCAGTTTCAAGGTCGCGCTTCAGACAATACTCAACATAGCGGTCGTGACGAACTCAATGCCGAATACCGGTGTCTCGCTGCCATTTTTTAGCTCCGGCGGCACGTCGCTCGCGGTGCAGATATTTGAGATGGGCATAATTCTTTCCATCTCGCGCTACAGCATACAAAAAAGATAGGAAGGACGGATATCAGTATGAGAGTGATAATGACGGGCGGAGGCACCGGGGGACATGTTAATCCGGCGCTGGCTATAGCCGATACGATAAGAAAAAACGAGCCAGACTCGGAGATAATATTTGTCGGGACGACTCACGGCAAGGAGACTGAGCTGGTCCCGAGAGCAGGTTATGAACTGCGATATGTTGAGATTCAGGGTATTTCACGCTCGCTTTCGCCGAAAAACATCAGGGCGGCATGGTACATACTGACCGCGCCCCATAAGGCGGAAAAACTGATAAAGGAATTTCGCCCCGATATCGTTGTCGGCACCGGCGGTTACGCTTGCTGGCCAACGCTCAAGGCGGCTGCGAAACTGGGTATCCCGACAGTCGTGCATGAGTCTAACGCGCTGCCCGGGCTGGCGGTACGTCGACTTCAGAATCAGGTCGACAGAGTGCTGATTAACTTTGAACAGACCCGCGAGGGGCTGACCGCGCCGACGGACAGGATAATTCGCGTTGGCAACCCGCTGCGCGGCGGATTTGGAGAGATCACATCACAAAATGCAAAAGAGCAGCTCGGTGTTGCACATTATAAGAATATTGTGATGTGCTTTGGTGGCAGTCTCGGCGCGCTTACACTCAATAAAAACGGTCTGCGCTTTATGACTCAGTATGCAGCCAATCATCCCAAGACGCTGTATGTTCATGCTGCGGGAGTGCGCTTTTATGAGCAGATGAAGGCTGAATATGACGCCACGGGGCTTGGTGAGCGGTCAAATATCCGCCTGTGCGATTATATTCATGATATGCACCTATGGATGGCGGCAGCCGACGTTGTTATTTCGCGCTCAGGTGCTATGACGCTGTCGGAGCTGGCGCTGATGGGCAAAGCCTGTATACTTATACCGTCACCAAACGTTGCGGATGATCACCAATACAAAAATGCCAAGGCGCTTGGAGATAAAAATGCTGCCGTTGTGATACGTGACAGCGATCTCGAGAATGATCGACGATATACTTGCGAGATAGTATCATTGCTTGCGGATGGTGTTCGTAGAGCGGAACTGGCATCCAATATTCGCGCGTTCGCTGACCGCGATGCAAATCAACGCGTGTACGATGTGCTGCGTGAGCTGGTGGAGGAGCGATGCTCATGAATCCGGTTGATCGTAGCGGAGGAGGGCACAGCCGTGCCAGCAAAATGGTGCTGTACGCCCTGTCGGCGGCTGTCATATTGTTGATCGTATGGGCTATCAGCGCTATCTGCGGAGCGTTTGCCACGGTTAAGGAAATTTCAGTTGTTAGCCTAAGTGACACCATGTTTTACTCTGATGAGGATGTGATTTATGCGGCAGAGCTTGAGGTAGGTATGCGGCGTCGTGACGTCAACGCAGTTTCGGTGGCTGAGCGTATTGAAAGACGGATGCCATTTATCAAGCATGCAACGATCAAAAAGCATCTGAACGGTGCGATTGAGCTTTGCATTGAATGTCAGACTCCCAGATATTCTGCTAAGATAGCTGAGCAGACGTTTCTGATGTCAGAGGATCTCGTGGTACTGGGGTATGATACAGCGTGTGATGATGTCATACCATTGGGGCTGCCTCGCGTAAAGCGTGCCGTGCTTGGCGAGCAACTGGAGCTTTACGAGGACGAGGAATACATTTCAGAGCTGATGAAAACGCTTTATGCGTCACAGCTGGCAGAGGAACTGGCTTCGGTAGATGCGAGTGACCGCTATTCGATACGCATTCTTTATGGTGACAGTGTTACTGTTAAGCTGGGCGATATGTCTGACCTCGAGCAAAAGCTTGAACTCGCAGCGCGGCTTTTAAGTGATTCTTCGATAACTGCAATTGATCAGCTGACGATCGATGTTTCAAATCTTAGTTGTCCGACTGTGCGCCGCACGTGATTATTATGCACAAATTTGTAAAAAGCCGTGTTAAAGTAAGCTTTAACACGGCTTTTGTGATGCATAATTGAGGTTTCATTTGCGGTTTTGGCCGAAACACAACATTTAGTGCTAAAAAACATCGCTCATAACAATAAATTGTGTCAAATGCATGTTGCAAATCAAAAAATAACGCCATAAAAATGCCCTGATTTAAAGAAAAGAGACGAGTTATTTGAAAATGTAAAAAAGATATTGCAAAATTGTGAAAAATATATTATTATTATAAGTGACAAAAGTGGCTACGTTTAGAGTGGCGGACAAAATACAGTTGTTAAAAAGCAGGAGGATTTTCAGATGACATTTGAACATGATGATACCCTTGAAAGCAGTGTGAATATTAAGGTCATTGGTGTCGGCGGTGGCGGTAATAACGCTGTAAACCGTATGATATCGACAAATATCCGCGGCGTTCAGTTTGTTTCCATTAATACGGACCGGCAAGCGCTTCGTCGCTCGGATGCGCCCAATCAGCTGGTTATAGGTGAGAAGATCACCAAGGGCTTTGGTGCGGGCGCCAATCCCGCAATCGGCGCAAGAGCTGCGGAGGAGTCAATTGATGAAATAAAGGCCATGCTTACGGGCGCAGATATGGTTTTTGTGACATCAGGTATGGGCGGCGGCACGGGCACCGGCGCGGCTCCGATAGTTGCAAAGGTTGCAAAAGAGATGGATATTTTGACTGTTGGTATCGTGACCAAGCCATTTGCGTTTGAGGGCAAAAAGAGAATGGATCAGGCCGAGGAGGGCATTGCCGAGCTGAGTCAGTATGTCGACTCGCTGGTGGTCATTCCCAACGAACGTCTTAAGCAGGTTTCCGAGACTCGCATAACGCTGACCAATGCGTTTGAGATAGCTGACGATGTTCTGCGCCGTGGCGTTCAGAGCATTTCCGAGCTCATCAATGTTCCTGAATACATCAACCTCGACTTTGCTGACGTGACGTCTGTCATGAGCAATGCCGGCTATGCCCATATGGGTGTTGGTAGCGCAAGTGGCAAGGATAAGGCTGAGCTGGCAGCTAAGGCTGCGATCTCCAGCCCGCTGCTCGAGACCTCCATCAAGGGTGCGCGCGGCATACTGATCAGCATTTCAGGTTCGCCCGATATCGGCCTTGAGGATGTTGATCTTGCCTGCAACATGGTCTATAACGAGGCGCATCCCGATGCCAATGTGATTTGGGGCTGTGCACTTGATCCCGAGCTTGAGGATGAAATGCGCATAACCATCATCGCCACCGGCTTTGAGAAAAAGCCCGAGGATGAGGATAACGGTGCTAAGCGTCCGCTGTTCGGCAGCAATGCATCACAGCAGAAGTCCGCTGAAGCAGTAGCTGCTCGACAGGTTGCTCCGGTCGCACCTGTGACTCAGCCTGCTCCTGTTGCACCTGTAACCCCTGTTGCTCCTGTTCGTGAGCCTGTAACCATGCCCGCTACCCCCACTGGTGAAGTCAAAGCAGAGGAGACCGAAAAGGTGGAGTCAGTTGAGGATAAGAAAAAGGCGATAGTAGATTCATTCGCCGAGCAGGCAGCCGGGAACGGCACTATTTCTGACAGCGATTTTGATGAAATAATGAGTATCCTTCGCAAGTCGAGAAACCGCAACAACGGCCAGAGATAACGAGGACACTAAGATTAATGCGCGACGCTGTTGCGCGTGATTAGTTTGCAAGTAATCACCTTGAGCCTCGAAACTCAAGGTGATTTTTGCAATACATCCAAGTCATAATATAAAAATGGCTAAAAGTAATCGATAAATGGTTGTTTTTTCTTAGGGTGATTGTATCACGAGGCCGGTTGTGGTATAATAGTTGTGATAATTTGCACAAGGAGCATTTTTTATGACAGAAGTATTGCAAGACATCAAAAGCCGGGGAATCAAGAGTATCATTCTTGATACCGATACGTTTAATGAGATCGATGATCAATTCGCACTGGCATATGCCATGCTGTCACCGGAGAGGATACGATTGCTCAGCGTTAACGCGGCACCGTTTCTGAATTCTCGCTCAAGCAGCCCGGCGGATGGCATGATGAAAAGCTACAACGAGATAAAGCGTGTCATGAATCTGGTTGACCCAAAGGCGGAGATACCTTATTATAAGGGCTCCGAGCGGTTCTTGACTGACAAAAAAGCGCCGGTTGAATCAGAGGCGGCGGACAACATAATTAACACGGTTATGAACTCGAATGAGCGGATATACATTGTTGCGATTGGCGCTATAACAAATGTTGCATCAGCTATTATCAAGTGCCCGGAGATCGTGAATCGAACGACTGTGATTTGGCTTGGAGGTCACGCGTTGACATATAAGGATACCAAAGAGTTTAATCTTTATCAAGATGTGATGTCTGCACAGGTAGTCTTTGATTCTGGCATCCCGCTTGTGCAGATACCGTGTGCAGGAATGTGCACCGAATTTATCACAACAATACCGGAGCTTGAATATTATTTGCGCGGCAAGAATGAGCTGTGCGATTATCTAGTTGATATTGTGCGCTCCTACACAAAAAAGCCGTATGGCTGGTCCAAGGTAGTGTGGGATGTGACAGCAGTGGCGGTGTTGACCTGCCCAGAGGCCTTTAGATTTTCAATAATACCTCGTCCATTTGTGACGGCTGAAGGTAGATATGCCTTTGACGGCGAGCGTGACCAGTACATTTACGTCAACAAGCTGGCACGAGACCCGATTTATGCAGACCTGTTTACAAAACTATCAAATAAGTGAAATCAAGGAGAATGATTATGTCACACAAAGTTAAATTTGAGGGATTGGATGAGCGACTTTCTCGCGGCGTGAGCTATGTCGCACCGCAGCTGGGGCTTGAGCTCGGCTGCTGCTGTGCCAGCGGCACCGAGGTGAGGGTGAGTCATGGTGACGAGCTGTCGCTTAAGCGCGATGGTGATACCATTGTGATAACATATATTCGGCCGCACCAGCTGTTCCGCATGCTGTCCTATTTACCGCATGTTTTGGATGGCGGTGATGTGGTAGTTGAGACGCCAAAGCTGAGCATGCTCTGCTATATGGCGGATATGTCCCGCAATGCCGTATATAACATGCCTACGGCCAAAAGAATGCTGCGCTACCTTGCGCTTATGGGCTATGACAGCATGATGCTGTACACCGAGGATACCTTTGAGTTGCCCGGATATCCCTATTTTGGCCACATGCGCGGACGCTTTTCACATGATGAGCTTAAGGAGATAGATGATTACGCTTACGATCTTGGCATCGAGGTGATTCCATGTGTTCAGACGCTTGCGCACCTTGCGACTGCGCTGCGCTGGCCGGGCTACGGTTTCCAGGATACAGGAGATATACTGCTCGTTGGTGACGAACGCACATATTCATTCATAGATACGATTTTAAAGACCTGCGCCGAGTGCTTCCGTTCGCGCCAGATCAATATCGGCATGGACGAGGCGCACATGCTGGGACGCGGTAACTATCTGACTAAGAACGGATATCGTCCTTCATCTGACGTGATGCTTGAGCATCTCGAAAGAGTTGTAGATATATGCACACAAAATGGTTTCCGGCCGATGATGTGGAGAGATATGTTCTTCCGCATGGCGTTCAATGGTGCTTACCGCGTTCGTGAGGGCGAGATAGCGCAGGAGATAATCGACAAGGTGCCTCAAAACCTTACTTTGGTATATTGGGATTACTATTCGCTGGATTCCGGCATATTCTCGCACATGCTGGAT
The DNA here is from genome assembly GCA_964463325.1 of uncultured Lachnospiraceae bacterium. Lineage (GTDB taxonomy): Bacteria > Bacillota > Clostridia > Oscillospirales > CAG-272 > UMGS1002. The sequence continues at coordinate 24,908 of CAYXBY010000012.1, forward strand.
TGCCACCTCAAATTCCACAATCCGGTGATATTTGCCGGCGGCGCATGGAAGTGGTCGGGCTTTGCTCCGCATAACACCTTCTCGGTCGCCTCGACGGAGATGCAGCTGGATGTATGCGCGGAGCGCGGTGTTGACAATGTTATCGTAACATCGTGGGGCGATAACGGTGGCGAGGCGTCACAGTTTTCAGCGCTGGCATCGCTGCTCTACTTTGCAGAACGCGCTTATGCAGGTCAGGTTAATGACGACGAGCTTGAGACTCGCGCAATGATGTCTCTCGGTATCGGATATTCAGCACTGCTTACACTTGACGCGCCCAACGAGATGCCGGGTGTAACGGTCGACATTGGTCACCCGGTCAACCCCTGCCGATATCTAACCTTTAATGACCCGCTGGAGGGACTTCTGGACGTCCATATGGATGCAGAAAAAACGCCGGCCGGCTTCAGAGCTGCAGCTGAGCGGCTTGAGAAGTACGCTGATAACGCTGATTTTGGATATATGTTCGACTCGTTGGCCAAGCTGTGCATCTTCCTTGCAGATAAGTGTGACGTTAGCCTTAGAGCACGCCGCTATTATTTGGACGGGGATCGTGCCGCACTGGCAGATATGGCTGACAACAAGATCCCGACTATGATAAGTGAGCTTGACGACTTTATCGTTGCTTTCCGTCGCCAATGGTATGCTGAAAACAAGACGTTCGGCTTCTCCACTCAGGAATTGCGTCTTGGAGGCCTTCGTGAGCGTTTGGTCTCCACTGCAATGCGACTTAACGACTACGTTAATGGCAAGATCGAGCGTATAGAGGAGCTTGAGCAGCCGGTGCTGTCCTTTGACGGCAAGACCTACGATGGAACCAAGCTGCCCTATATAAGCTGCATGCTGTGGAACAGATGCGCAACGCCGGGCTTGCTTTGATGCGTTAGAAAACGAGCGTGAATCATGAAAAAAACGGTCTTTTATCATGCTGCCCCGGAGTTTTTACTTCGGGGGCAGCCATGGAAAGCCTCAGTAGCATGTGCCGGTGGTGGTGACGTCACTCTCTTGTTAGAGCTTGATGGAATCGAGCACCGCATTGATATGCTGCGGAGCAGAGAATATACTGCCAATGACCGCCAGCTTGTCCTTTTCTCGGTAACCGTAACGGCGGAGCTGCTCAGGACTGCGACTGCAGTCAATTATTGCTTCGAGTGCGGCGATGTGCGCAGTGAGCTATACACAGTCCCAGTTGACGAGGCAGGGCAGCTGCCGCCGCTGGCTGTCACCGAGCTTTTTGGTCGCCCTAAGGGCAAAAATGTAACCATTTTTGTCGAGGTCATGAATCCGTCAGATCAGCCAACGGATCTTTACCGTTATAAGATCATGTTTTATCATGGCGAGGCCCCAAAGGCTGACGATTATGTGTGCTCGCTCTATTTGGCAGAAACGCCCGGCGTTGAACTGCTTGCGCCCGGTGAAGTTGCGGCCATTTGGCCGCTTATGCCGCAGAATCATAAGGCCGGAGAGCGATATCTTACGCGCGAGGGCTTTATTGAGGCTGCAATGGCTGATTTTCCGAAGCCTGCCTTTGACTTGAACACCACAGATTTTCGTCTGATTCCCGTCGAGGCGTGTCGTTTCGACGAGACGACCGGAACCTATCTCCCGCTTGATAAGATAAACAAGTTTCCGGCCAAAAATGAGACCACCACACTGGTCATTGCCCCACGCGAGGCGCAGCCTGAGAATGGACTGGAAATGTCCGTTTTCAGCATGCTGTACAATCAGAATGATGGTGGTAACCGCGATACTCCTGTGAGATATTCATCGACATGGACGCTGGATGTCCGGCATCCGACTGTTGGCGTGAATGTTCGCCACAAGGCGTTGATGACGCCGGGACGTCTTGACAGAGGTCAGACTGTTCCAGTGCTCAGCGGCGCTTTACCGGCTATAGTTCCGCTTGACGCTGACCTTACTGTGCGTGGCGAGGGTGAGACAACGGCGCTCAGCTTTGCCGTCGAGGGTACGATATTTGATGCTTATATTGAGTTAAAAATGTCCGATGGTACGATGCGGCGGTATGACGCAGAAATGGTTGGGGATAACCGCTGGAGCGTTTTGCTGACGGAGCGCGATATTTTCAAGCTCAACCGTCTGTGCTACACTATCAACGTTTATGATGGTATTCGTAATTTGTCGCTCGGAACGCTGTCACAGCCGCTTGTGACGCGCCTGCGTGACCTACGCGGCCCATATATCACACATTTGATGCCGTCACGCGGCTATGCTTACGACAACACTAAGCTGCCGACGATATGTGTGCGGTTTGCTGATGCCTCGGGCGTGAATCTGTCGTCATCGGTATTGTGCGTAGATAAAAAGAATGTTACCAAGCTGGCGCACTGGCAGGCCGATTGCGTTACGTATACGCCGTCACGGCCGCTCAGATATGGTGCACACAGCTATGAGATAATGCTGTGCGACAAAGCCGGCAACAAGACGTACCGCAAGATACCGTTTACCATTTGCTGTCAGGATGAGCTTCAGCTCTATCATGGTGAGGTACATTGCCATACTGCATTTTCGGATGGCACTGCCACGCCCATTGAGGCCATGACGTATGCTCGTGATGTCGGCAAGGTAGACTTTTTTGCAACTACGGAGCACTCGCATTATATCACAGAGGAGCTTTATCGCAGCCAGCGCGAGATCGCTGACCGCTTTGATGATCCAGGTCGCTTTGCGGCACTCTATGGCTTTGAGATGACCTGGAACGGCAAGTGCGCTCTGTGGGGGCACATGAATGTGCTGGGTACCGACTGGATGGAGGATGATATCAATGGCAAGGGCATCCCGGAGCTTTATGAGAGATTGCGTCGCGACACCTCTGCAGTGGCGATGTTCAATCACCCCGGGCTTCCTTGGGGCAACTTCCATGATTTTGACGATTATTCGCCCGATGCCGATCGCGCGGTCTGCTTGTCTGAGATAAAGGGGGCGGGCTACGACAGGGAATATGTCAATTCGTTGACACTGGGGTGGCATGTGGCACCTGTCTTTAATGAGGATAACCACAATTACGACTGGACGACCGCGACACCGTCAACCACATATGTGCTTGCTCCTGCGCTGACGCGCGAGAACATTATGGACGCCTTCCGTCGTCGCCGCACCTACTCAACAGGCGATCCTACCATGCAGATTCGTTTCAAGGTGAATGGCCAATGGATGGGATCTCACATCACGGATACCGAAAAACTACGCATCGAGGCGGACATTTTAACTAAGTGTGATGATGGAATTGGAAATATTGAGCTTATTGGGGAAGACAATATCGTTGTCTCGCGCGTAAGCGTCGGGGCGCTTCAATCTTATCGCTTGCGCCTGATAGTGCCATGCGAGTACGATTATTACTATTTAAGAATCACCTCATCCGGCAGATATACCGTTACTGCGCCGGTTTGGGTGGATAAGGTGTCGCCTCTCGAGCTCACAGAGCTTTCTCACCGTTCCACCGGTGACAGCTACCGCCCGCACGCCTTCACGGCCAAGGTCAAAAATTCCGGCGATGCAGCCGCACACGACGTAATGGTCGACATTTATCTGACCTCCGCTGATGGCTTTGAAGTCGATAGCACAGTTCCGTATCGTTCGGTCAAGCTGCCGTCGCTTCCGGCAGGCGCTGTCGCGAATGTTAGCTGTGACATTCCCGATATTGCGGGAATGCGCCGCGTGACTATCATAGCACGCGGTATGTTTGGACGCAAAAAATATACGACTACTGGATTCAAGCTGATCTCGCCGCTGGCGATCACCGAACTCGTGGCGTCCAGCAGCGCGACCATTGATCGCAATGGCAACACCGTTAAATCACCGTTTAAGTATATACAGCTGTATAATATGACCGGTCGAGATATTTGTCTTGATGGCTACGCGGTTCGCATGTGGAGCACCACTGGCAAGCAGCCACATGAGGCAAACATCCTGCGTTTTTCGTGTCAGACTATACGTGCCGGAGGAACGCTCATAATTTGGGTGCGCCCGGCAACTGCTGCTCTTGAGATGGAGGATTTCGATCGCCGTTACGGCGTCATGCTTCGCGAGGGTGAGGATGTTATGATCACTGACACGGCAGTTCTCGATCACTCCTCTATGGCACGGCGCGTAGATATTATGTATGGAAATGAAATGCTCGTTCGCTGTGAATATAATTTCAAACAGCCTCCGGCTAATGACATGAATGTCGACCGCGCGATCGTATTTTCTCCGGAGCCCACGATGACAGGCAAGCTTGAATTACTTTCAAACAACGAGCAGCCGGCACCGGGGCAGTCGAGCTCCAACCGCTAAAAAACAATTTACAGCCTTCTCGCCACACGAGTGAGAAGGCTGTTTTTGGTTTATTAATGTATGTTTCTGCTTGACAATAACGCAGGCGGATGGTATAATTTCAGTAGATAAATGATCGCGTTTGCAGACACGCAGAATTAATAGTTTGGGAAGGTTAGATCTTATGAAAAAACTGCTGATAGTTGACGGCAACAGTATAATAAATCGCGCTTTTTATGGTATTCGGCCTATGACGACGTCATATGGATTGCATACAAATGCTGTTTATGGCATAATTAATATACTGTCTAAGCACGTAGAGTCTGTAAAGCCGGATGCTTGCGCAGCCGCATTTGATCTTAAAGCTCCAACCTTCAGACATAAGCTTTATGCTGAGTACAAGGCCGGCCGGCATGCTATGCCGGAGGAGCTTGCGGTACAGTTTGCACCGGCACGGGAATGCGTAGAGGCATTGGGCTTTTCCTTGATTAGTCGTGAGGGCTATGAGGCTGACGATGTTCTTGGTACGCTATCAGCAAGGGCCGCCGAGCAGGGAATAGAAGCATACATCGTTACGGGCGACCGAGACTCACTACAGCTCATCAACGATCATGTTACCGTGCTGCTCGAGACTAACAAGGGAACGGTCAAATTTGACCGCGAGCGTTTTGTTGCGGAATACGGTGTGGTGCCGGAGCAGTTTGTGGATGTTAAAGCGCTGATGGGGGACAATTCGGACAATATCCCTGGCGTGCCCGGAATTGGTGAGAAAACCGCGCTCAAGCTGATATCAAGGTTTGGCTCACTTGATGCGCTTTATGAGCAGTTGGATTCGTCAGGCCTTACCGCAGCCATGCTGTCGCGGCTGACGCTCGGTCACGATGCTGCGCTAATGTCACGGCAGCTGGCAAGGATATGCTGTGATGTGCCTAATATGCCAGAGCTCACAACGCTGCGCAATGGTCAGCTTGATCGTGCCCGGGTATTCGAGCTGTTTACGCGAATGGAGTTTTCGGGATTTATCAAGCGTTTTGCGCTGGAAGCAGAGCGCCCGGCCGAGCAAGGGAACGAGCAGTGCTCGATGAATATAGGCGAGCTGGACGGTGATATGCTGACTGCGGTTACGGCTGAAAGTGTAGCGCTGGATATTGACGGTGACGGCATACTATTAGCGTGGCAGGACGGTGACGCAGCAAGAATTTTTAAGTATGTTGGTGACGCAGATGAATTGAACTGCTTTTTGAACTCACACCGAATTATATGTCACGATTGCAAAAAAATATATAAAAAGCTCGAGAATTTTGGCGTTTTGTGGCGTGAATGCGCAGTTGACACTATGTTAGCTGCCTACGTTGTCAACTCTGGGGACAGCAGCTTTGAGCTGCCACGCCTGGTGATGGAGCATCTTGGCGAGATGATTTCAGAGCACATCCCGGCGGTTTACTATGTTTTGCGACTTGAATCGGTGCTTATCAAAAAGGTTTGCGAGAGCGGGCAGGAGAAGCTGTTATATGATATCGAGATGCCACTTGCAGCGGTTTTGTGTGGAATGGAGCAGGCTGGCGTTCGAATTGACTGTGAAGGAATTTCGGCGTATGGCAGACGCATTGAGGTGGTTGCGCGAGAGCTTGAAGAACGAATATACTACCTTGCTGGTGGTGCGTTTAATATTAATTCTCCAAAGCAACTGGGTGAGGTGCTTTTTGATCGACTGGGGCTGCCGGTTGAGAAAAAAACCAAGACGGGCTTTTCGACTGACGCTGAGACGCTTAACAAACTGCGCCCATATCACCCTATTATTGACGACATACTTGATTATCGCCAGGTAACAAAGCTGCGCAGCACTTATGTTGACGGCCTGCTTGGCGTGGTTGATGATAGCTCATGCGTGCACACTAATTTCAAGCAGACCGGTACTGCTACCGGACGTCTTTCTTCGATCGACCCCAATTTGCAAAATATTCCCATAAGAACTGAGCTTGGACGCGAGCTGAGGCGTTTTTTCGTGACGCGCGACGCTGACCATGTTCTGATCGATGCGGATTACTCACAAATAGAACTGCGTCTGCTGGCAGCGATCTCCGGTGACGATAATATGATATCGGCATTTTTGTCCGGAGCGGATATTCACACGAGCACGGCGGCGACGGTTTTTGGTGTTGAGCCCGAGACAGTGACAGATGAGCTGCGCAAGCGAGCCAAGGCTGTCAACTTTGGAATTATGTACGGTATCGGCGAATATTCGCTGTCGCAGGATCTGGGGATATCGGTGGCACAGGCTAAACGGTATATAGCTGATTATCTGGCAAGCTATCCGGCTATTGACGCATATCTCAAGCAGACTATCCGCCATGCCTATGACGATGGTTATGTGACGACGCTGTTTGGGCGGCGCAGATATATTACCGAGCTGACCTCCGCCAAGCGACCGCTTCGTGCTTTTGGTGAGCGAGTGGCCATGAACAGCCCGATACAGGGTACGGCAGCGGACATTATCAAGATAGCTATGATAAATGTCGACCGTCGGCTGCGCGAGGAGGGGCTTGATGCCAAGCTGATCCTTCAGGTGCATGACGAATTGATCATCGAGGCGTCACGCGAATGTGCTGACCGCGCCCAGGAGATACTTCGCGTCGAAATGGAGGGAGCGGTGAATCTTGCAGTGCCGCTGACAGTAGATATTGCGCAGGGAGACACATGGTTTGAATGTAAATAACAAAAAGAATGATATAATCCCCTTAGAGTAGACACTTGAAAAAACAAAAAAATTTCAAGACTACTTCAAGGGGGTTATTTTATGCCAAGAAGATCGCATAAGAACAAG
>CAYXBY010000013.1:0-31404 GCA_964463325.1 uncultured Lachnospiraceae bacterium
CGCCGTCGTTGGTCAGCAGCAGCAGCCCCTCGGAATCCATGTCCAGCCGCCCGACAGGGTAGACGCGCACGCTGCAGTCGGCCACCAGTGTGGCGACTGTGGGGCGGCCGCGCTCGTCGGACAGTGTGGTGACGTAGCCGCGCGGCTTGTTGAGCATGATGTACGTTCGCGGCGGCGGCACGGGGCGGATGAGCTTGCCGTCCAGCGCGACGGTGTCGTGCTCGGGGTCGACCGACTGCCCGATCGTGGCCATGACGCCGTTGACGGTGACGCGCCCCGCAGCGACGGCTGCCTCGGCGGCGCGGCGGGACATTATGGCGTTATCTGTGAAAAATTTTTGTATCCTAACCATTTTTGAATAGTCCGATCATTGATATTCGCGTCCAAACAGGCGCCACAGCCAGCGGATCCATGCATTTGGACGGCGGTAGACCGCCGCGCCAGTCTCGCACGCGAGCGGCACCGAGGCGATGACGCTGCCGTCGCAGCTATAGCGCAGCCAGCCGACCTGGCGTCCGGCAGTGAAGGGCGGCAGCAGAAAGCGCGGCGCCTCCACGGTGCAGCTTATGTCGCCATGTCCGGACGGCAGCGTGACGGACACCGGCTGTGTGTTCGAGCACACCACGCCGGGCACATTTGCGCCGCACACCGGCAGCGTCAGGCGGTAGCTACCAACCTCGGTGAGGCTCAGACGGACGTAGGAGGCGAAGCCCAGATCCAGCATTTTGGTGTGGTCGCTCCAGTCGTCCGGCGCGTTGAGCGTAACGGCGACAAGGCGCATGCCGTCACGCTCGGCGGCTGAGACCAGGCAGCGGCCGCATTTTTTTGTGTAGCCCGTTTTGACGCCGATGGCGCCGTCGTAGCTGCGCAGCATGCGGTTGTGGTTGACCAGCAGGCGAATGCCCTCACCGCTGTGGAATGTGATATTTCGCTTGCGCGTCGACACTATCTCGCGAAAGCTGTCGTTTTCGAGCGCCGCGCAGGCCAGCCGCCCGAGCTCACGCGCCGTGGTGTAGTGCCCGGGCGCGTCGAGGCCGTGTGGATTTTCAAAATGAGTGCTCTCAAGCCCCAGCGCGGCGGCGCGTTCATTCATCATGTCGGCAAATGCGGTAACACTGCCGGCGACTATAATTGAGATAGCCACTGCGGCGTCGTTGGCCGATTCGAGCATGAGGGCATAGATCAGCTCGCGCAGTGTCAGCCGCTCTCCCTCGACAAGGTATATTGATGAGCCCTCGACACCGACGGCCTCTGCCGGCATGCTGTGCTCGACGTCGAGCTCGGGCTGCTCAAGCGCCAGCAGCGCGGTCATGATCTTGGTCGTGCTGGCCATGGGCAGACGCTCATCTGCATTGCGACTGTAAAGCACCTCGCCGCTGTAGCCGTCCATCAGCACGGCAGCGCGGGCTGAGAGCGACAGCGCGTCGGCGCGGATGGCCTTAGACGGTGTCGTGAACACCGAGACGCACAGGCAGGGCAGCAGCGCAAGGCACGCGAGGCGTATAAAAAGCTTTTTTAAGTATGGCATAAGTACCCCCGGACAACATAATAATTCAATTTATTATATTGCGCGGGGGCGAGGGATATGTCAGTCCTCCATGGCCTTTTCGGCGTCGGACTTTTTGGTGAATACCTGCTTGATGCCGTTCAGTATCTCGGGGCTGCGCTCAATGAAGCCGGCTATCTGCTCGAGCGGATCAGAGGGGGAGGGAACACCGACATTTATCATCTCGACTCGCCCGTCCGTGCCGACAACGAGAAATCCGACGGGTGAGACCGACAGCCCGGAGCCGCCACCGCCGCCGAAATTTTGCGTATCGGCGCTTTTGGGGTTATTCTGCTTGCCGAAATAGTCGACGCCGCCCGATGCGAAGCCAACGGACACCTTGGAGACGGGGATTATCGTCACGCCGCCGGGGGTCACGTAGGGAGTGCCGATGACGGTGTTTGCGTCGACCATAGAGCGCATGTTTTCGAGCGATGAACGGAGTATTTCTTCAATCTTGTTTTCGTTTGCCATAGTGAAAGCCTTTCTCCGAGGCCGCCGACCGTGTCAGGCCGCGTCGCTCGGTCTTTTTTTATTTTTATTTTTTTTGACCTTAAAAAATTTGCGTATATCGGCGGGCGAGCGCAGTCCGGAGCGGAATACCAGGCTGATCAGGCGCCGCAGATGAACGTTGACGGTGAGGCAGATGTTGATCTGCGTCGTATCGGCGCAGAAATTTGGCTCAACGCAGAGCGGCGCGTGCCGCGAGACGTCAAAATCGGTGTTGCAGCGCAGAAATTCCATGAGATAGCTGACGCCCTGCACCACGCCTCCGTACAGCACGGCTGTCGAGGCGGGGTCACCTGTCGCGACGGACACCTCAAGGCGCAGCAGGCGTATCTTGAGCCGCCCGGCGAACTGTTGGCAGAACACCTTGATGACGTTAAGTATAAATTTGATGATATACAGCACGTCCGGCACTGTTTTGTACTGCTCGTCGGCGGGAGCCGCGGCCTTGCGCAGTCGTTTGGCGGCACGGGCGGCAGCCCGTCGGCGCTCACGGCGGCGTCGGCGCTCAAAGCGACGCCGTGAGTAGTCCGAAACACGGACGTGCGGCGGCTCGGGTTTGTCATTTACGCCAAAGCCAAACACGGGAATACCGTACAGATAAAAGCGCAGCCGCACGACATCCTCATTATTTCCGATTATTTTGATCTTAACATTTGCGGTCAGTAGCACCACGACCAGCAATAAGATAATGAACACCGGTATCGCCGGTATCAGCCACAGCAGCTTGATCGTGATCACCTCCCGAAATATCAGCTGTTCTTTTTACGATTATATCCGCCTGCGTGATGCGAAATTCAGTCGGCGGCGGCATTTTCAGCCGATTGAGCTTCTACGCTCTCGGGCGTTGCAACGGCCACGACGGCCGGGTCGGCCTTTGCCTTCTCGGGTGGCACGAGCTCCTCAGCGGGCGGCAGCTCGTCGAGCGAGTTGATGCCAAAAACGCGCAAAAACTTTTCGGTCGTGCCGTACAGCATGGGGCGACCCGGTGCGTCCAGACGGCCGACGCCCTCGATCAGTCCCTTGTCCAGCAGCGAGCCGACGGCGTATGAGCTGTCGACGCCGCGCACCGCGTCAATAAATGCGCGCGTGGTGGGCTGATTGTAGGCGATGACGGCCAGCACCTCCATTGAGGACGCCGACAGGTTTCCGCCGCGCCGTATGCCGAGTGCCTCGCGAATGTAGGGGGCAAAGCGCTCCTTGGTGCACAGCTGGCAGCTGTCGTCAAAGGTCAGCAGATTGAGCCCGCGCGGTGAATCCTCGGCGTTTATGCCTGCGGCCATGTTTTCGACCAGCAGCTTTATGTCGCGGGGCGGCAGGCCGAGCACCTCGGACAGCTTATCGTATTTCACGGGATAGCCCGCGGCGAAAAGTATCGCCTCGATGGCGGCCTCCACATTGGTTATTACCGGCATTGAATCTTGTTGCATTGAGCGTGTGTCCTTTCTGTCAGTAGGCGTCGCCTATGTGCCCCTCGTCCGAAAGGACGGTGGACTCGTCGGTGTTGAGGATAAAGCGGGTGTCGAGACCGTGCAGCGACTCGGGAATATATGTGTCGTCGCTCTCGTCGATGAGCAGGCGGCGTATCTTGACCAGCTCCAGCACTCCGACAAAGGCGGCAATGAGATCCGGCAGCGTCTGCTCGTCGCCGATCAGCTCGCCGAGGGATGCCTGCCCGGTCTTGCGTATATGGTTCAGCATGCCGGCGATCTTGACCTCGACCGACACGACGCGCTTGCTTATCATAGGCGTGAAGGCGTGCGCGCGGGCGTCCTCGATGGCGTCCATATAGCTGCGCACACGGCGCATGGCCAGCCGCAGCGCCTCGGGCTTTTGGTCGGCCACAAAGCTGCGGTCGACGGATATCTCATCTGTATCCTTGACCATGCGTCCGCTGTATATGACATACTGCTCGGTCATGCGCACTGCGGCGGCCTTGGCCTGCTGGTAGCGCAGCAGCGCGTCGGTAATGACGCGGCGCGGATCCTCGGTCTCCTCTGTGGGGCGGGGCAGCAGCATGCGGCTCTTGATCAGCATCAGCTCGCTGGCCATGACGATGAATTCAGCGGCCAGTTCCATGTCCTGCGACTGCGCGGCGCGGATGTAGTCCATATATTGCTCGCATATCAGCGAGATGGGGATATCCTCAATATTGACCTTGTTTTTTGAGATCAGCGAGAGAAGCAGATCAAGCGGCCCCTCGAAGCTGTCAAGCTTGTATTGAATGGCTTCCATTTTACACTCCGGTAGGTAGTCAGCTCATAGCACACCGCCGAGTCCGACGATGTTGAGCATGCCCCCCAGTATCCAGCCTGTGACGGTGCTTATTACGGGGGAAAGTATGCCGGTGACGAGCAGCACCATGACAACGAGGTATATGATGCGCTCATATTTCATAATGCCGAAATACCACTTTGGCGGCAGGAATACATAAAACAGGCGCGAGCCATCCAGCGGCGGCACCGGTATAAGGTTGAAGACGGCCAGCGTGATGTTCATATAAGCGGCGTAGTAGCAGAAGAGAAACAGCAGCTCGCAGTAGATGTTGGCGCCCTTCCAAAAGACGAATATCAGTCGAATGAACAGCACATTGATAAATGCCAGCAGCAGATTGGACACGGGTCCCGCAGCGGCGGAGAGCGCCATGTCGCGGCGCGGCTTTTTGAAGTTGCGCGTGTTGATGGGGACAGGCTTGGCCCAGCCGAAGCCGGCAACCAGCATGCAGAGAAAGCCGATGGGGTCGAGGTGCTTGATGGGATTGAGCGACAGACGCCCCATGTTGTAGGCGGTGGGGTCGCCCAGCTTCCAGGCAACATAGCCGTGCGCCGTCTCGTGCAGCGACAGCGAGAAGAATATTATGACGATGTAAAACAGCAGCTGCACTATGGCAAACGTCAGATCTTCACCGTTCATATAGCTGTTAATTATGTCAAACAGCAATTATTTCAGCTCCTTTCAAGCGAGATGTGCGGCGTCCAGAATCGCACGCCAGAGAGCGTCTCTCCCCTCGCCGGTGTGCGACGAGAAGGGAACGACCGTCGCGCCCGCGGCGAGCGGATGCCCCTCTATGGCGGGGATCGCGCGACTGCGCTCAGTCTTGTTCAGCTTGTCGGTCTTGGTCAAAACGATAATATAAGGCAGCCCGGCGTGACGCAGATATTCGAGCATCATGGTGTCGTCAGGCGTTATGCCGACGCGGCAGTCGACCAGCTGCACCACCAGTCTCACAAGGTCGAGGTTGGGGTTGCGCGTGAAATAGCCGTCAGTCAGTGCCGACCACTGCTGCTTGTCGCCGGCGGGGCGGCGGGCAAAGCCGTAGCCCGGCAGGTCGACCAAAAACAGCTTTTTGTCAACATCATAAAAATTGATGGTGATGGTCTTGCCGGGTGACGAGCTGACGCGCGCCAGACTGCGGCGGTTAAGCAGCGTGTTTATCAGCGAGCTCTTGCCCACGTTGGAGCGCCCTGAGAGGGCTATCTGCGGCATGGGATCGGTCGGGAACTGGCGGATAAAGCCGGCGCTTATGCGCAGTGAGATATTGTTGAGGTTAAGCGCCATAATGGTCTCCGTTTACAGTGTTATGTGATGAAATGTGCGGCGGCAGCTCGCGGCAGGCGTCAGACGGCTCGCGACGAGTCGCGGATGAGCCAGGCAGCGTGAGCGGCGCATCGGTCAATGCCACGTCCAGCACCTGCGAGACATGCGACACCGGGATAAATTCGACGTTATCGCGCACGGTGGGATCGAGCTCGTCAAGGTCGGGGATATTTTTCTCGGGTATCAGCACCGTTTTGACGCCGGCATTGAAGGCGGCCAGCGTTTTTTCCTTGAGTCCGCCGATAGGCAGCACACGCCCCAGTAGCGTGACCTCGCCTGTCATGGCGACGTCATGACGCACCGGGCGGCCGGACAGCGCACTTATCAGCGCCGTCACCATGGTGATGCCGGCAGAGGGGCCATCCTTGGGGACTGCGCCCTCGGGAGCGTGAATGTGTATATCGCGGGTCTTGTAAAAATCGTGCGGGATGCCATAGCGGTCGGCGACGCTGCGGGCATAGCTGACGGCCAGCTGCGCCGATTCCTTCATGACGTCGCCCAGCGAGCCGGTCAGCTCTATCTTGCCGGTGCCCTCGAGTATTGCGACCTCGATCTTGAGCAGGTCGCCGCCCACCTCGGTCCAGGCCAGGCCGTTGACCACGCCGACGGCGTCCTCGGCGTCGATCAGCTCATCGGTATATTTGCGGGGACCAAGATAGCGGGGCAGCTCGTCGCGGGTGATGACCACGCGGGTCAGCTTTTCGGTCACTATGCGCTTGGCGGCCTTGCGGCAGAGCGAGGCTATGCTGCGCTCGAGACCGCGCACTCCTGCCTCACGAGTGTAGGAGACGATGAGGTCGGTCAGCGCGTCGTCGGTGATGCGCACGGTGCGGCGGTTGAGCCCGTGACGGCTCAGCTGCTTGCCCAGCAGGTGATGCTTGGCGATGCTCAGCTTCTCGGCAGGGGTATAGGTATGTAGCTCTATGACCTCCATGCGGTCGAGAAGGGGACGGGGAATGGTGTCGAGCGTGTTGGCTGTGGTGATGAACATGCACTCCGAGAGATCGAAGGGCAGCTCGATAAAGTGATCGCGGAAGGTCTTGTTCTGCTCGGGGTCGAGCACCTCCAGCAGCGCCGAGGACGGATCGCCGTGCGCGTCGCGCGTCAGCTTATCTATCTCGTCGAGCAGTATCAGCGGATTGCGCACCTTGACCTGCGCCATTGCCGCCATTATACGGCCGGGCATGGCTCCGATGTATGTTTTGCGATGACCGCGTATGTCGGCCTCGTCGCGCACACCGCCGAGCGACACACGAACATATTTGCGCCCGGTCGCCCGCGCTATGGACTCGGCCACCGAGGTCTTACCCGTGCCGGGAGGGCCGACGAGGCAGATGATCTGGCTTTTGAGTTCGGGCGACAGCTGTCTCACGGCGATAAACTCAAGTATGCGCTCCTTGACCTTCTCGAGCCCGTCGTGATCGGCGTCAAGTATCTTTTTGGCGACGTCGACGCTTGAACGCTCGCGCGAGGTCTTGTGCCAGGGCAGGTCAAGGCAGGTCTCGAGATATGTGCGAATTACGCTGGCCTCGGCCGAGGCAAAGGGAACCTTGGAGAGCCGGTCGTTTTCACGCAGCAGCTTTTCCTCGACCTCTTCGGGCAGGCGTGCAGACATTATTTTATTGTAAAATTCCTCGTTTTCGTTGTCGCCCTCGCCCAGCTCATCCTCGATGACGCGGATCTGCTCGCGCAGATAATAGTCGCGGCGCTCGCGGTTGATGTGCTCCTGTACCTTGGAATGAATCTCAAACTCGCAGGTGAGCAGCTCGCGCTCCTCCTCAAGCAGCTTGAGCAGCAGTGACAGCCTTTCGACTGGATTGAACTTCTCAAGTATTGCCTGCTTATCCTCGTTTCGCATCAAAAAGCCGGAGGCGACGTAGTCCGCCAGCATGGATGGGTTGCGGATCGCCCGCGCCCCGGTGAACAGTTCACTTGAGATGTGCGGCAGCAGCTGCTGCATTGAGCTCAGCTGTTCGATCACCTGGTGCATATAGGCCTCGACCTTAACGTCGGTTTCGTCCATATGCAGGGTTTTGCAAATGAGAGAAGCGGAAATATAGCCATCGCATTCATTATAGCTTACGACGGTGGCGCGGCTGAGACCGATAAAAGTCAGTCTCATATTGCCGTCAGGCGTGCGCAGCGCGCTTTTTATTCTGGCCGTGGCGCCGACGTAGCACATGAGGTCGGGTGTCGGCTCGCCCTCACAGGGCTTGCGCAATGTGACCAAAAAAACCTTACGATCCCCCTCAAGCGCCACATCGATGGCAGCCATTGAGCCAAGATCGGATAATTCAACGCTGGTTGATATGGAAGGGAAGGCTACGGCGTCGCGCAGAACGACGACAGGCAGCGTAGCCTCAGATGCCTTTTCTAAGTAGCTGGACATATATGATTCCTTTCGGGATAATTGAGCAGATAATAAATCTTCAATTTAATATTATAACACATTTGCTTGATTTTTTCCACCCATTTTAAGAAAATTCCTTAAATAATCGTAGCTCCGACACAATACAGTCACAAAAAACGAAAAAAATAAAAGCACAACGAGCGACTGCCTGTGCGCGATTGATATCATGAGCTTGATATTCCGCAAAAGCATGTGACCTGTTGTGCATTGGGGTATTGCGAGTCTTGCCTTCCTCGCAGGCATTATTATACTACGTTTCGACGCGTTTGTAAATTATTCAAAATGACGATTTTTCAGATGAAAATTTGTCAAAAGAGCTACCATAGAGAATTTTTTACGCAGAATTATGTCGATTTTGTCCAAAATGACAACAAAAACGCTCTTGACAACGCCAAAAAGCATTTTTTGGATCATAGCATCACATAATGGGGCAAGAAGTCATTTTCTTGATCGAATGGTGGCACTTGCAGGCACGGGCGCAGGCTGAAAATGGCGCTTAAACTAAAATATGCGCCGGAAAGCTGCCGCACATGGGTGTTTCGACGTTGAGAAAATATTTTATTTCACTTTTTTGTGCAAAAAGGTTTACAAATCGTGCAAAATGCTGTAAAATATATGTGATCGACTAACGGAGGGAGACCGTATGGATAAACCTATTTATAAAAGAGTCCTTGTCAAGCTGTCGGGCGAGGCAATGCAGGGCACGGACGGCATAATTGATTTTGATATGCTCGAGCGGGTTGCACAAACGCTCAAGCGCTGCGTCGACTGCGGAGTGCAGGTCGCTGTGGTGGTGGGCGCCGGTAACATCTGGCGCGGCGCCAAGCAGGGGCGCAATATGGATCGCTGCCTGGCGGATCACATGGGTATGCTGGCAACGGTCATCAACGCGCTGGCCATCAAGGATGCTGTGCGCAACGCCGGCGGCCGCGCGACGGTCATGACACCGGTCGACATGCCGCAGTTCGCCGAGATTTATTCCGATGAGCGTGCCATTGAGCGGCTTGAGGCAGGGCAGATAGTCATATTCGGCTGCGGCACCGGCAACCCCTATTTTTCGACCGACACCGGCGCGGTGCTGCGCGCGGCCGAGATAAAGGCCGACATCGTGCTCATGGCCAAGAACATCGATGGCATATATGATAAGGATCCCAATAAATATGATGATGCCGTCAAGTACACCCGGCTGTCCTACAGCGAGATACTTGACCGCAAACTTGCCGCCTACGACCTCACCGCAACGGCATTCTGCGCGGCGAACTCGATACGCACATACGCCTTCGAGCTCAAGGATCCCGAAAATATCATACGCGTAATCTGCGGTGAGCAGATCGGCACCGAGACCTATTGATCACATTATCATACATATAGAAAGGAAATTCAGTTATGAAGTTCAATACAAAGCCCTATGAAGAGAAAATGCAGAAGAGCATTGCCGCGCATGAGTCCAACCTCGCGGTCATTCGTGCAGGTCAGGCCAACCCCATGGTGCTCTCCAAGGTGACATTTGAATATTACGGCGCACCGACGCCCATCAACACCATGGCAGATATCCGCGTCTCGGACGCCAAGACCATCGTGGTTACGCCTTATGACAAGTCCACCCTCAAGGCCATCGAAAAGGCTATTCTTGCCTCCGATGTTGGCATTACGCCGGCCAATGACGGCACCGTCATCCGACTGGTCTTCCCGCAGCCGACCGAGGAGCGTCGTCGCGAGCTGGCCAAGCAGGTCATGAAGTACGGCGAGGAGGCCAAGGTTGCCGTCCGCAACATACGCCGCGAGGCAAATGACGCCATCAAGAAGGAAAAGAAGGATGGCACGCTGACCGAGGACGAGCAGAAGACCGCCGAGAAGGACATCCAGGAGCTCACCGATAAGTACATCAAGAGCGTGGATTCCATCTCTGACAAAAAAGCAAAGGAAATTATGCAGATTTGACAAATATGAGCCGGCTTTGACTTTGCCAGAGCCGGCTCGATTAACAGTTTTTGTGAGGTCATAATGGACGGTGAAAAATCAGTACCGCTGCACGGCATCAGACACATAGCATTTATAATGGATGGCAACGGCCGCTGGGCTCGCGCCAAGGGACAGCCGCGTGAGCTTGGTCATAAGGCTGGTGCGCAGGCTTTTAGACGCGTCATCGAGCATTGCCGCGATATCGGCGTGCAGTGTGTGACGGTCTACGCCTTCTCGACCGAGAACTGGAAGCGCCCGCAGCGCGAGGTGTCGTCCATCATGAAGCTGCTGGACGGCTATCTTGACGAGTTTGCCAATGGCGATGAGAAAAATCGCATGTCATTGCGCTTTCTCGGCGATATGTCAGCACTGGATGAGCGCCTTCAGACCAAGATCGAGCAGCTTGAGCGGCAGTCGGCAGGACATGACAGGGTGCTCAACATCGCACTCAACTACGGCGGCCGCGCCGAGCTGGTGCGCGCCTTTGGCATACTGGCGGCGCGCGGGCTGACCGAGGTCAGCGAGGGGGACATCTCCGGGGCGCTGTATACCGCCGGTTGTCCTGATCCCGACCTCATTGTGAGAACGGCGGGCGAGTACCGCCTGTCCAATTTTTTGCTGTGGCAGGCGTCCTACGCTGAGCTGTATGTTACCGACGTGCTCTGGCCGGACTTCGGTCCCGACGACGTCGACCGTGCGATAGAGGAGTACGGTCACAGGCGCCGCAATTTTGGCGGCGTAGTAAATTAAACGAACTGGAGTGCTGAGATCAATGCTTCAAAGAGTAATTACCGCGGTGGTTGCGGCAATCATTTTTCTGCCGATACTGTATTTTTCGGGGACGATCGTCTTTCCAATAGCGGTGGCGGTGCTTGTCTGCATTGCGCTGTTTGAGATGTTCCGCTGCCTTGGGCTGCATCGGCAGCTGGTGCTGACGCTGCCGTTTTACCCGGTGTGTGCGGCGATGCCGTTCTGCGTGAGATATCTGCGCGGAGCCGAGCAGTTCGACTTCCGCGACGCGGCGCTGCTGGCCATAGCGGGGCTGATGGTGTATATGTTCGCTGTTGTTGTGCTTAGTCACAATTCGATAAATTTCTCACAGGCAGCATCGGTATTTGCGTCCTCGTGCTACATAACCTTCGCGTTTTGCGGGGTTGTCTACCTCCGCGATTTTGAAAATCAGTACATATTCCTGCTTATCGTCATCGGTGCATTGACGACGGACATATTTGCCTATTTCGTCGGCATGCTGCTCGGGCGGCACAAGCTGATCCCCGCGATAAGCCCCAAAAAAACGATCGAGGGCAGCGTCGGCGGCCTTGTGTTTTGCGTGGCGGCCTACGTCGGCTTTGCGTATGCCATCGACATTGCGTACATCGGCGTTGGTTGGCTGATATTGGCCGGAGCGCTGGTGTCGATCGTGGCGCAGATAGGTGATCTTTCAATGTCGGCCATCAAGCGCCAGCACGGAATCAAGGATTACGGCAAGCTTTTCCCCGGGCACGGCGGCGTGCTCGATCGTTTTGACTCCATTTTGGCCGTTTCAACGGTGACGACGATTATTTTTGCAGTTTTGAGCGTTTTCCACACGCTTTAAGATAGGATCTCTAATATGACAGACAAGAAAACAGTCTCCGTGCTGGGTAGCACGGGCTCGGTAGGCACTCAGGCGCTGGACGTTGCCCGCGCAGAGGGGTATCGCGTCCGCGTGCTCACAGCGGGAACAAATCATATCACACTACAAAAGCAAGCGCTTGAATTTCGCCCGGATTTCTGCGTTCTTGATGACAGAAACGCCGCAGACGCGCTCCGCACCGCGCTTGACGGCACCGGAATACGTGTGCTTTGCGGCCTTTCGGGACTGCACACTGCGCTGCACGAGGCGCCTGCCGAGGTGACGGTGAATTCCGTCTCTGGGGCGGCCGGGCTGCGTCCGACGCTCGAGGTGCTGGCGACCGACAGCCGGCTTGCGCTGGCAAACAAGGAGTCGCTGGTCATGGCCGGCGATCTTATTATGTCCGAGGCGGCACGGCGAGGCAAGAAGATATTGCCCGTTGACAGCGAGCATTGCGCCATATTCCAGTGCCTTGAGGGCTGCGGCGGCAACCGCCCGCGCTCGCTGCTGCTGACGGCCTCGGGAGGGCCTTTTTTCGGCATGACGGCGCCCGAGCTTGAGAATATCAGCGTCGAGCGTGCGCTGGCGCATCCCACATGGAAAATGGGGCGCAAGATCACCATCGACAGCGCGACGCTTATGAACAAGGGCTTTGAGGTCATTGAGGCGGCGCGGCTGTTTGGCGTCGGGGCGGACGATATCCGCGTCGTGGTGCACCGCGAAAGTATAATTCATTCGATGGTTGAATATGCTGATAACAGTATTCTGGCACAGCTTTCGGTGCCGGATATGCGGCTGTGCGTACAGTATGCGGTCAACTATCCTGTACGGCGCGACGCCGTGATAAAGCGACTGTCGCTGCCCGAGCTTGGCACGCTGCACTTTGCCGAGCCCGATACCGTCAGCTTCCCGCTGCTGCGCATGGCGTACGACTGCCTGCGCGAGGGCGGCGCCATGCCCGCGGCGCTGAACGCTGCCAACGAGGTCGCGGTCGAGGCGTTTCTTGAGCGTCGGATAGGTTTTGGCGACATCGCTCGTTTGGTCGACCGCACGCTGGAGCAGCTGAGCGGGCGCACGTCGGCGAGTGATGTCGACGAGATACTTCATTTTGACAGCCTGGCGCGTCAGCTTGCAAAAAAAGCATTGGCCTGAAAGGGAGGCGAACATCATAACAACTGTACTTTATATACTACTGGCGGTAGTGATCTTCGGATTTATGATCTTTATCCATGAGCTGGGGCATTTTCTGACCGCCCGCGCCTGCGGCGTTGGCGTAAATGAATTTGCTATCGGCATGGGACCCAAGCTCATCTCGCGTGTGTCCAAAAAATCGGGCATACGTTATTCGCTGCGACTGCTGCCCATCGGCGGCTTTGTCAGCATGGTGGGCGAGGACGAGGAAAGCACCGCGTCCAATGCCTTCGGCAATGTAAAGCCATGGCGGCGAATGATCATCATCGTGGCCGGTGCATTTATGAATCTGCTGCTCGGTGTGCTGATCATGCTGATAATCGTCACCAGCACGAGCGGCCTGCTGGCCACCAACGTTATTGGAGGATTTGACGATGGCGCGGTCAGCAATCAGCAACTGATGGTCAACGATAAGATAATCAAGGTCGGTCACACGCGCGTTTTCACGGGCTACGACTGCTATTATGAGATAATGAACAGCGGCTACGAGGCGATAGACCTTACCGTCATTCGCGACGGTGAGCGCGTCGTTCTTGAGGACGTTGTGTTCAACACCTTTACCGAGAGCGGTGCCACCTTCGGCGAGGTCGATTTCACTCCCTACGGCGAGCAAAAGACGCTGCCGCGGGTGCTCAAGCACACCTGGGTGCGTTCGGTCTCAACTGTGCGTATGGTTTGGGATTCGCTGGTCGACATGGTGCGCGGCCGCTACGGCATGGACGCAATATCGGGGCCTGTCGGCATCACTGGCGCGATTGGTGACGCTGCCAAGACAGGAGTGGCGAATCTGCTCTATCTCTGCGCCGTCATCGCGATCAATCTCGGCGTTGTCAACCTGCTGCCGCTGCCGGCGCTGGATGGAGGACGGTTCGTCTTTATCCTCATCGAAGCGGTTCGCGGTAAGCCCATCAAAAAAGAGGTGGAGGCATATATCCATTTTGTCGGGATCATTATTCTTTTTGCCTTCATGCTGGTGATATCCTGCAAGGATATCTGGATGCTGTTCAAGTGACAGGCACATCACAAATCAATAAATAGAGAAGCTAAAGACCATGAAATATAACAATATAAGACGTCGAACATCGGTGGTACACGTTGGAAACGTTACAATTGGCGGAACGGCCGCACTGGCGATACAATCCATGACCAACACGCCCGCGGGCGACCATGAGGCAGCGCTGCGTCAGCTGCGCCGCCTCGAGGAGGCGGGCTGCGATATAGCGAGGATAACCGTGCCGAACGAGGAGTCGGCGAGGACGATCAGCTATGTCAAGGAACGCGGCATCAGCATGCCCATAGTCGCGGACATTCATTTCGACTATCGTCTGGCGCTGCTGTGCGCCGAGCAGGGCGTCGACAAAATACGCATCAACCCCGGCAACATAGGCGACGACGACAAAGTACGACAAGTCTGCCGCGCATGTGCGGCGGGCGGCATTCCCATCCGTATCGGCGTCAACAGCGGCTCGCTGGAGAAGGGAATACTGGCCAAGCACGGCGCACCGACGGCCGAGGCGCTGTGTGAGTCTGCGCTCTACCACGCCCGCCTGCTGGAGCGCTTTGATTTTAATGACATCGTCATTTCCATTAAATCCTCCGACGTCAGGACCATGATTGAGGCCAACGTGCTGCTGGCAGAGCGGTGCAGTTACCCAATCCACCTCGGTGTCACCGAGGCCGGTGGCGGCCGTGCGGGGCTGATAAAGAGCTCGGCCGGCATTGGGGCGCTGCTCTGCCGCGGGATCGGTGACACGCTGAGAGTTTCACTGACCGACGACCCGGTAAGCGAGATAGCGGCGGCGCGTGAGCTGATGACGGCGCTCAACGTCGAGGGGCAGCGCGGGCTGAACGTTATCAGCTGCCCAACCTGTGGTCGCACCTGTGTTGATCTTATCGGGCTGTATGACCGCTTTGTCGCTGAGGCGGCGCGGCTGGGGCTCGACCGCAAGCCGGTGACTGTAGCCATTATGGGTTGCGCCGTAAACGGTCCCGGCGAGGCACGCGAGGCTGATTTTGGCATCGCAGGTGGACGCGGCGAGGCGCTGCTGTTCCGCCACGGCGAGGTGTGCGGCAAGGTGCCCGAGGACAAGATAATCGAAACACTTATAAATGAGCTAAAGGACATCACAAAATAAAAAATGCCTAAACATATTCTCGAGATATTTTCAAAATATGAACCGTCTCCCCGGGCGCGCGAGATACTTGCCGCCTCGGGGGACAGCAAGCTGAGGTATGACCGCGAGCGGCGCATGATCGAGCTTGAGCTGGAATTCAGTACGCTGGTAAACAAGGCGGAGCTGTATTCCATCGAGGCTGAGCTGTGCCGCGCGTACCAGATGAGCTATGTCAAGCTGCTGCCGAAATACTCGGCAGAGCTGTTTTCGTATGCCTACGTTCCGCAGATACTTATTGAGGCCGAGCGAACCGGAGTGGTGGCGCGTGGCTTCTTTTCGGATTACTCATATGAGCTGGCGGATGGCACGCTGACGGTCGATCTTCACACGCTGCAAAGCGGGGTCGATCTGGTCAACGACTATCGAACACCGCAGGTCATCGAGGGCATCATCTTCAGCGAATTCGGCATTCGCATGCCGACGCGCATAGTCTGTTCCAATCCCATGACGGGCTACTCCGATGCCGTCCTGCGCGAATACGAGGCTATTGACAACACGCTGTCACAGCTCAACCGCAGCTATGCGCCCGATTACGGTGGCGGCAGCGAGAGCAGCAGCTATTATCGCCGCCAGAAGGACGATGGTGACTCGGCCGAGGCCGCAACGGGCGACGATACGCCGCAGCTCAAGCGCGTGGCGTCACTTTATGGTGCCCATGAAACGCCGGCCTCACAGCCGTCCGACCCCATGATCTACGATTCGGGCTGCCGTCGCTTCGACCTCAGCAAGCCTGAGTACGTTTACGGCGACGAATTTGACATTCGCCCGGTGCAGCTGGCCAAGATAACTTCGCCGCAGCACAATATCGTGGTGGTAGGCAATGTGTTCGATTTTAAAAATGAGCCGACGCGCTCAGGCGACAAGTGCAACGTTTCCTTCTCGCTGACCGACTACAATTCTTCAATTGACGTAAGGCTTTTCGGCATCGAGGCGGAGGAGGCGGCCGTTGTCGAGGGCTTTGTGCCGGGCTCGACGCTGGCGCTCTATGGTTCAGTGCGGCAGGAACAGCGCCGCGACAATAAGACGTCGCAGGAGCTGATCTTCCGCTTCCAGCATGCGGCGCGTGTGCGCTGTATAGAGCGCGAGGACAAGGCCGAGCGCAAGCGAGTGGAGCTGCATCTGCACACCACTATGTCGACCATGGACGCGCTCATCTCGCCGCCCGACGTCATCAAGCTGGCTAAAAAATGGGGGCACAGCGCTGTTGCCATCACCGATCACGGCAACCTTCAGGCCTATCCCGAGGCCATGCTGGCGGCCGAGAAGGCGGGCGGCGATCTCAAGGTGATCTACGGCATGGAGGCCTATTTTGTCAACAACACGGCCAGCGCAATTTACGGTCACGGGCCGGATTTTGATGGCGAGTTTGTCGTTTTTGATATTGAGACGACCGGCCTTTCCAACCAGAATGACCGCATCACTGAGATCGGCGCTGTGCGCGTCCGCGACGGTCGGATATGCGAGACCTTTGGCACATATGCAGACCCTGAGTGTCACATTCCCGAAGAAATAACCAATTTGACCGGCATAAATGATGAAATGGTGAGCGGCGCGCCGAGTCAGCTTGAGGCGGTTAAGGCATTTTTGAATTTTGCCGGGGATCATATGCTTGTGGCGCACAACGCCGATTTCGATATGGGCTTTATACGTCACGTCTGTGATGAAAACGGCATTCAATTTGACCCGCCCTACCTCGATACCGTAGCTCTGTCGCGCTATCTTAACCCCGACCTCAAAAATCACAAGCTTGACACGCTGGCGAAACACTATGAGCTCGGCGATTTCAATCATCACCGTGCCTACGACGACGCCTCCATGCTGGCGCAGATCGTGCTGTGCATGATCGAGCGCATGCGCGGCATGGACATGCGATGCTTTGATGATCTGACGCGCGAGATGGGTGAAAACGTTGACCCTCTCAAGCTTAAAACCTACCATCAAATAATATTGGTCAAAAACGCCGTAGGGCTCAAGAATCTTTACAAGATCGTTTCAGAAAGCTACCTTAATTATTTCCGCCGCACTCCGCGTGTGCCTAAAACGGTGCTGGAGCAGTACCGCGAGGGACTGATCATCGGCTCGGCCTGTGAGGCGGGCGAGCTTTATTCGGCAATACTGGATAATAAGCCCGAGTCCGAGATCGATCGCATTGCTGAATTTTACGACTACCTTGAGATACAGCCGGTGTCCAACAACCGCTTCCTTGTGCTTGAGGACAAGCTGCGAGACGATGATGCCATCCGCGATATCAACCGCCGCATCTATCAGCTGGGCAAGCGGCTGGGAAAGCCGGTCGTGGCGACATGCGATGCGCATTTCGCCAACCCCGAGGACGAAATATTCCGCAAAATACTGCTTTCCGGTATGAAATTCAAGGATGCCGACCGCGATTGCGGGCTGTATCTGCGTACGACAGAGGAAATGCTGGAGGAATTTTCGTATCTCGGTGAGGAGGCGGCCTATGAGGTCGTAGTCGAGAACACCAATCTGATTGCCGATATGGTCGAGCAGGTGCGCCCCATTCCCAAGGGCTTCTTTACACCGTCCATTGAGGGAGCGGACGAGGAGCTGCGCAGCATGTGCTGGAAAAAAGCGCACAGCATGTATGGCGACGAGCTGCCTGCGGTGGTGTCGGAGCGACTGGAAAAAGAGCTGAATTCCATTATAGAGCATGGCTTCGCGGCACTTTACATAATCGCGCAGCGACTGGTCAAGTTCAGCGAGGACAACGGCTATCTCGTCGGCTCGCGAGGCTCTGTCGGATCATCGCTTGTGGCGATAATGGCGAGCGTTTCGGAGGTCAACCCTCTGCCGCCGCACTATTGGTGTCCAAAGTGCCGCTTCTGCGACTTTGAAAATGTCGGCGACGTCGGCTCCGGCTTCGACCTGCCCGATCGCGATTGCCCCGTTTGCGGTGGCAAGCTGCTCGGCGACGGTCACGACATACCCTTTGAGACCTTCCTCGGCTTCTACGGCGACAAATTCCCCGATATCGACCTGAATTTCTCAGGCGACGTGCAAGGGCGTGTTCATAAATTCACCGAGGAGCTGTTTGGCGCAGAAAACGTCTTCCGCGCCGGAACGCTGGGCACGCTGGCGGACAAAACGGCATACGGCTTTGTCATCAAATACCTTGAGGGCAAAGGCATTTCGCTGCCTCGCGCTGAGGTCAACAGGCTGATAGGCGGCTGCGTTGGCGTCAAGCGCACGACAGGGCAGCACCCCGGCGGCATCGTCGTTATCCCAAAGGAATACGACGTTTGCGACTTCACGCCGGTGCAGCACCCGGCCGACGACCCAAAATCCGACATCGTTACCACGCACTTTGCTTTTTCCTATCTGCATGACACCATCCTCAAGCTGGACGAGCTGGGTCACGATATGCCGACCAAGTACAAATATCTCGAAAAATATTCCAACACCTCAGTGCTTGACGTGCCCATGAACGACCGCTCGATATATGACCTGTTCCTTTCGACCAAGCCGCTCGGCGTGACGCCGGAGGAAATAAACTGCCCGCTGGGCACGCTGGGTCTGCCAGAGCTGGGGACAAAATTCGTCGTCAAGATGCTACAGGAATCCAAGCCGCAGTCCTTCTCAGACCTGCTTCAGGTCTCGGGACTTTCGCACGGCACTGATGTTTGGACCAACAACGCGCAGGATCTAATAAAGAACGGTACCTGCAACATTTCCGAGGTTATCGGAACACGTGACTCCATCATGCTGGCGCTAATAAAATACGGCGTTGAAAAGAGCCATTCGTTCAAGATAATGGAGATGGTGCGAAAGGGCAAGGGACTGACACCCGAGTTCGAGGCCGAGATGCGCGCGGCAAACGTGCCGGAGTGGTATATTTCGTCCTGCAAAAAGATAAAATACATGTTCCCCAAGGCACATGCAGCGGCATATGACATGTCAGCGATACGCCTGGGATGGTACAAGGTGCATATGCCGCTGGCATTCTATTGCGCCATGTTTACCGTGCAGCCGCTGGGCTTTGACGGTGAGCTGGTTATGCAGGGCAAGCGAGCCGTGCATGACTGCATAATGGATATTGAGCGGCGGCAGAATTCAAATGATGATCCGGCATCGCAGAAGGAGCTTCAGAGTTTGCCGGTGCTGATGCTGGTTAATGAGGCGTATGCACGCGGGATCAAATTTCTTCCCGTTGATCTCGAACGTTCAAGCGATTTTGAGTATCTGCCTGAGGATGGCAAAATCAGGCTGCCCTTTTCGGCCTTCGCAGGCATTGGCGAAAATGCTGCGGCCAGCATAATCAGCGCGCGCACAGACGAGCCCTTCTTCTCGGTTGAGGATCTGCGGACCCGCGCCGGTCTGACCAAGAGCGTTATTGAGATATTGCGCCGCAACGGTGCACTCGACAATCTCAACGAGACCGACCAGCTGACTATGCTGATATAGGTCAGCTTGGCGCAATAAGAGCAGAATACGCGCAAAAAAGCCCCCGCGGTAGAAAAAATCAAGAATTAAGCAACGAACTGACATCGCTTTTCAAGAGGTGTCAGTTTTGCTTTGATATCTTGTTCACCCATACATTGTTAAGGACTTTGTCAAAAAGCGGCATAGTTTTTTGATTTTTATGTTATAATTCGTTATTTTGCTTATTGGCAGTCGGCTCATATCAGCTCCAGCATGTCGTGCCGCATACGATCGAGGATGCGCTTTTCAAGGCGCGAGATGTAGGATTGCGAGATGCCGAGAAGGTCGGCGACCTCCTTTTGCGTCATCTCTTTTTTGCCGTCGAGACCGTAGCGCAGCTCGATGATCAGCCGCTCGCGGTCGCTAAGCGCGGCCACCGCCCGCCTCACTGCCTCGCGCTCCTCGCGCCGCTGTAGCTCAAATGACACCTCGTCCTCCTCACTGCCGAGTATGTCGGACAGCAGCAGCTCGTTGCCGTCCCAGTCAACGTTAAGCGGCTCGTCGATGGATATCTCGGTGCGGGTGTTGCCGCTTTTGCGGATGTACATCAGTATCTCGTTTTCGATGCAGCGCGAGGCGTAGGTCGCGAGCTTGATGTTTTTGTCGGCCTTGAAGGTGTTGATGGCCTTGATCAGCCCCATCGTGCCGATGGATATGAGATCCTCAAGCCCGGTGCCGGTATTCTCAAAGCGCTTGGCAATATAGACCACCAGACGCAGATTGTGCTCGATGAGTGTACTGCGGGCGGTCTCGTCCTGCTCGAGACGGCTGATGGCCTCGGCCTCGTCCTCGCGCGAGAGCGGCGCGGGCAGCGTGTCAGGACCGTTTATGTAAAAAACGCCGTTTTTGTGGCTGAGCAGCCCCAAAATGAGGCGGCGGATGCGCGTCAATAGCTTTTTCATGCTTTTTACCTCTGTTGATTAAATTTATGATCACTTTACGGCAAGCTCGCCGGGTATGACTGCTGTGCAGCCGTCGGGCAGTGCGGGCAGCTCGGCCGGTGCGAAGACTGCCGCTACCTCGACGGTGCCGTGCTGTGTTCGCAGCGTGATGCAGTCGGGCAGCAGCGCCACGAGCAGGCGACTACCCGCAACCGTTTTGCCGGGGATGAGCCGTATACGCCCGGCGTAGCTTTCGGGTATGTGCTCGAGCTGCTCGAGCCGCCCCGATATCACCGCCTCACGCACGCCAGGCGGCAGCAGGGGAAGGGTAGAATGTGTGTCCGTTATTATGACGGCGCGGCCGGTGATGGGATCGTGCAGCAGGTTGCCGGTGTCGGTGACGCCGTGCAGTGTCAGGCGGCGGCCGCAGAACACTATCTCGACCTCGGCAAAGCTTCGCGACCGCAGCCCGCGAAGCAGTCCCGTGCCGCGCCAGGCCGCCAGACCGCTGATAAGCGCCAAAAGCAGGAACAGCCAGGCCGATATGCTGTCGCCGCCGATATTTTTGGGCAGGCGCAGGCGGTTCAGAAGGTTGAATAGCGCCGTCATCATGCCGCCGAGCGCCGTCGCACAGACGAGATAAACGCCGATCTCGGATAGCAGCTGTCGCCATCGTCGCCCGCGGCGCGAAAACGCGGCAGCGCACATCAGTGCGCAAACGGCGGCGTCGAGCAGCAGCGATATCGGCCGCGAAACGGCGATAAACAGCGCTGCGACCGAATAGATGCCGCCAAGCACTGCCGCGCTGAGCGCCGGTATCGGTCGCAGACGGCGGTGCAGCAGCCGCGCGGTCAGATACAGGCAAAGAAAATCCATGCTGAAGTTGATCAGAAATAGTAAGTCCCCCCAGACCTCGTGCTGCATCTGCTTCACCTCCTTTTTGCGTAGCTGACTCTATTATAGCCACTCCCGGGCGCACAAAGTGTCAGAGAGCGGTGTCGGAGACGGCTTTTTTAGGTCGATGGATGTATAAGCACTACTCATACGACACGTTTTGACGCAAATATTAAAAAATCAATAATAAAAAAAGTAAAATAGCAATTTGAGGCGTATATTTATTGTTGCAATCGAAAAAACAAAGGAGGCTGGTACCATTATGAGCAACATTTGTGAGCTTTTTCTGGATCGCGAGGCGGCGTCACTGTCAAGGTACGCCTTTCTCACCCGCAATACGCGCGGGCGCGAGCAGCCATACACCCCCTGCGAAAATCGCACCGAATACCAGCGCGACCGCGACAGGATAATCCATTCGCAGTCCTTCCGCCGGTTGATGAACAAAACGCAGGTGTTTTTAGCCCCTGTTGGCGACCATTATCGCACGCGACTGACGCATACGCTTGAGGTCAGTCAGATCGGGCGCATAATCGCGCGGGCGCTGAGATTGAATGAGGATCTGGTCGAGGCGGCGGCGCTGGGGCATGACCTGGGGCACACGCCGTTTGGTCACTCTGGCGAGGCGGCGCTGCAGGAGTGCTATTCCGCCGATTTTACCCATTATAAGCAGAGCCTGCGCGTGGTCGACAAGCTGGAGAAGGACGGCCGCGGGCTCAACCTGACCTGGGAGGTGCGCGACGCCATCGTCAACCACAGCGGCTCCAACTGGGCGGCGACGCTGGAGGGACGCATAATCAAGTACGCCGACCGCATCGCATACATCAACCACGATATCGACGACGCCTGCCGCGCCGGGATACTTACCGAGGACGCTATCCCCACCGAGCTGCGTCGGGTGCTGGGTGGCACACATTCCAAGCGCATCAACACCATGGTGACTGCCGTGATCGAGGCGAGCGACGATCGCCCCGAAATATCCATGACACCCGAGATAGGCGAGGCTATGGAGCAGCTGCGCAGCTTCTTATTTGAAAATGTTTATCGCAACCCCATCGCCAAATCGGAGGAGGGCAAGGCGAGAGAGCTGCTGATCAGTCTCTTCAAATATTATTCGGCACACCCACAAAAAATGCCGGAGCAGTACACAAAAAATCTCGAGGAGGAGGGCGTTGGTCGCTGTGTTTGCGACTTTGTGTCGGGTATGACCGACAGATACGCCATCGAGACCTTTGAGACACTGTTCGTTCCGCGCGTGTGGCGGGGAATGTCATGAGGATACATGAAGATACCAAAAAATATACTCGATGAGATAGAAGCGAGAAGCGACATAGTCGATGTTGTCGGCTCCTACGTCAGCTTACAGCGGGCGGGGAGCAACTATAAGGGACTATGTCCGTTTCACAGCGAAAAGACGCCGTCCTTTTTGATCTATCCTGCGTCAAACAGCTTTTACTGCTTCGGCTGTGGCGTGGGTGGAGGCGTGTTCACCTTTATAATGAAAGCAGAAAACCTTGATTTTGCTGGTGCGGCGGAGTTTTTGGCTAACCGCGCCGGAATAAGTCTGCCGCAGGAGGGTTACCGCCAAAACGATGACCATATCATCAGTCGCCGACGGGTGTACGAGATAAATCTGGCAGCGGCGAAGTACTTCCGCGCCTGCCTTTTTGACCCAGCGATAGGTGGCGAGGCCATGAATTATCTGGCGGGTCAGCGTCGTCTGGCGGGCGCTGTGATAAAGCACTTTGGACTTGGCTTTGCGCCCAACAGCTTTTCGGCCTTCGGCGACTATATGCGCTCGCAGGGCTTTAGTGAGGACGAGCTGCGGCAGAGCGATCTTTTGGCTACCTCGGAGCGCTCGAAGCACGGCTATGCGCGTTTCCGCAACCGCATAATGTTCCCGATCATCGACACCTCGGGCAATATCATCGGCTTTGGTGGCCGTGTGATGGACGATTCCAAGCCTAAATACCTCAATTCGGGTGATACGCCCGGCTTTAAGAAGAGCCGCAACCTTTTTGCGCTGAATTTTGCCAAAAGCAACTGTGCCGAGTCGCTCATACTTTGCGAGGGCTATATGGACGTCATAGCGCTGCATGCGGCAGGCTTTGAAAATGCCGTCGCGACGCTCGGTACTGCCATAACGCAGGAGCAGGCGCGCATTATTGCGCGGTACACCAAAAGAGTTGTGCTGATATACGACAGCGACGAGGCCGGCCGCAAGGCCGACGAGCGCGCCATGCGACTGCTCGGCGAGGTCGGCGTCGAGGTGCGTGTGCTCAAGCTCAATGGTGCCAAGGATCCCGACGAATTTATTCGCGCCTTTGGCAGTGCGCGGTTTGCGCAGGAGCTTAAGGGCAGCCGGAGCGGCTTTCAGCACAAGCTGGATACCATACTTTCAAAATATGAGCTTTCCGACCCCGAGGGGCGCATTCGCGCGACTCGCGAGGTGTGCGATGTTATTGCAGCGTCGGGCTCGAGCGTCGAGAGGGAGGTATATATCGCCTCGGCTGCCGAGCGGCTGTCGCTGACGACTGACAGCATACGCAACGATGTCGAGCGCGTGCGAAAAAAGCTTTATAATGAATATCGTCAGAAGCAGAGTCGCGATGCACTGAGTGCGGCCAAGCACTATGGCGACACAGTCAACCTCGATGCGGCCAAAAATGTGGCGGCGTCGGGCGCCGAGGATGTCATTCTTGGCCTGATGCTCATGTTTGAGGAATACCGCACGGCGGCAGCCTCGGGGCGTCTCGGCTTGAGCGCGGACGATTTTTTCACAGCCTTCGGACGGCGCGTATTTGAAGAAATATGCCGCCTGCAGGCGGGCGATGAGGGCTACAGCCGTGCCATGCTGTATCAAGAATTTTCGGTCGATGAGCAGTCCAGGCTGCAGCGGCTGGAGCGCACCCGCTCCGAGCTGTCGGACAACAGTCCGCGCACACTTGAGGAAGCAGTTGAGGCGCTGAAGATGGAGCGACAGCTGCGAAATGCGGAGAGCTCCGGTGATAAGCTGGCGGCTATACGCCTCAAGCGTGCCAACAATAAAAACAAAAAATGATATACACATAACAGAGAGGTAAAGTACATGGAAAATACAGAAAAGCAGATAGGCGGTCTCCCGGAGGAGGAGCTTCATCACGACGAGGAAGAGCTGTACGACGACGAGATCGGAGAGGAAGATGAGGAGGACGAGGACAAGGAGCCTGAATCTGATGACGATTTTAAGGATTCCGATGGCGACGATCCGTCAATGATATATGATGATATGTCTGATGACGACATGTTTGACGACGGTTCATTGATGTTTGATGACATTGATGATGATAATGACACGGCTGACGTTGGCGATAACAACGAGCACGGTCGCAGTGGCAAAAAATATGACATCAATGAGCTCATTGAAAAGGGCAAAAAGGGCAACCTTACGGCAGAGGATATCGACAAGGTCATAGACGAGATGGACTATGATATGGAGCATATCGAAAAGCTGTACGAGATGCTCGAGGAAAACGGCGTGACGCTGCCTGAGGATATGACCAAGCGGGAATATACTGACATTCAGCGCGAGGTCGAGTCGTTTGGTGGCGGCGAAAATATGGAGAGAATGCTGGAGCAGGAGGGTCTCGCTATAGATGACCCTGTTCGCATGTATCTCAAGGAAATAGGTCGTGTCCCGCTGCTTGATCCCGAGAGGGAGAAGCACCTTGCCGAGATAATGGCAACGAGTGAGGATGAGGCAGAGCGCGAAAAGGCCAAGAACGAGCTGGTTGAGGCCAACCTGCGTCTGGTCGTCAGCATAGCAAAGCGCTATGTCGGCAAGGGAATGTTCTTCCTCGACCTTATTCAGGAGGGTAATCTTGGTCTGATGAAGGCAGTGGACAAGTTTGACTACAAAAAGGGCTACAAATTCTCAACATATGCAACCTGGTGGATCCGTCAGGCCATAACACGTGCTATCGCGGATCAGGCAAGAACCATCCGCATTCCCGTGCACATGGTCGAAACTATACACAAGGTTTCGCGTTATTCGCGTCAGATGCTGCAGGAGCTGGGGCGTGAGGCGACGGCCGACGAGATAGGCGAGAAGATGGGCATGAGCGCCGAAAAGGTCCGAGAGATCATGAAGATAGCGCAGGATCCCGTCTCGCTCGAGACGCCTATCGGCGAGGAGGAGGACAGCCACCTCGGCGATTTTATCCCCGATGACGATACTCCCGCTCCCTCGGATGCTGCATCGGCCTCTATTCTCCGCGAGGTCATCGAGCGCGAGCTGCACACGCTGACGCCGCGTGAGGAGCATGTCATAAAGCTGCGTTTTGGACTTTACGACGGCCGCACTCGCACGCTTGAGGAGGTTGGCAAGGAGTTTGACATAACGCGCGAGCGCATACGCCAGATCGAGGCAAAAGCGCTCAGAAAATTGCGCCATCCCAGCCGTGCACGGCATTTGCGCGGATTTTTGGACTGAAATTCCGTTAATTTGCATATCTGCGGCAAATAAAATCTGAAAAGCTCTTGACAATTTGATGCTTAAAGTGTAAAATAGTATAGTATCTATATCCGTATTCAGACGGATAAAATCAAGGAGGATCTCTGTATGAAGAAAAGGCTGCTCAGCCTGGTGCTGTGTATTCTTATGGTTGCGTGCGTGTTTACCGGCTGCTCCAGCGGTGAGGATGACACCGACAGTGATATCATCGAGGAAAACTCGCGTAGCACCAGAACGCTTAATATGTATCTTATGGCCGGGGACAATATGGACCCCGAGGCTACTGCCGCCGTTGAGGCTGCTATAAATAAGATCACCAAGTCTAAGTTTAAGACCAAGATCAGTATAAAGTTTATCCCCGAGGACGAGTACTACTCAAAGCTTGAGGGAACATTTGCCGCAAAGGCAGAGGATGAGGCGCTGGCCGAGGCCGCTGCAAAGGCACTTAAAAAGTATATTAAGGATAACAAGGAAGCGCTCGGTCAGGAGGGGGCTAAGCAGAAGTTCTATGAGGAGTACCCCGAGTACCTCAAGTATGCTGAGACCACGACCGACCCCACCGAGGAGACAACGCCTGAGGAGACCGTGTTCAACGCCGATACAGGTCTGCTTGAGCTTAAGTATCCCGAGGCTGATGAGAACGTTGTCGACATTTTCTATCTCTCCGGCTATGACAGATATATCGACTATATCGATAAGGAATGGGTCGCAAGAATAGACGATGAGCTGACCAGCGGCTCCAAAAAGCTGAAAGATTACATCAGCGGAGTGTTCATGGATGCTATGAAGATCGACGGCGCTACATACGCTGTGCCGAACAATCGAACCATAGGCGCCTACACCTATATGCTGATCAACAAGGAGCTGCTTGCCAAGTATTACTATGACATCAACTCTATTACGACACTCTATGACTGCTCTGAGTTCCTCTCTGACATCGCTCGCTTCGAGCCGAATGTAGTTCCGATCCACGGCGAGCCCGATCTTTACAATGTCCTTTACTGGGATATCGATCCCGATACACTCGAGATCAATACCAATAATTTCAATATTATAGGTACGACTTATTCTGCAACCGCCAGCCTTGGTATGCAGATACAGTTCACCAGCCTGTTTGCCTCCAGAAAGGCATACAGAGACCAGCTGCTCTCCAACATGAAGTATCAAGAGCTGGGCTACTTCAAGAGCCAGGTTGCCGACGATGCTGAATGTGCTATCAAGATCGTCACCGGCGGAGCTGAGCTTGCGAAGCTCTATGCTGAGGACTACCATATGGTCGTTCTCGAGACTCCGAGAGCTAATTCCGACATACTTTACGGATCTATGCTGGCCGTTGGCGGTTACAGCACCGACGTTAGCCGTGCAATGGAGGTCATTACCTACATCAACACCAACTCCGAGCTGCGCAACCTGCTGCAGTACGGTATTGAGAACGTTAACTACACGCTGACAGAGGATGGCCAGGTGGAGTATACTGCTGATAACGGCTACTGGATGGACATCGATAAAACAGGCAATGCCTTTATCGCCTATACCACTGTTGGCAGTGACCCCGAGATTTGGAAGTACGGAATGCAGCAGAACAACGATGCAACGACCGACCTCATCCTCGGCTTCTCGCTGAAGGATTCTAAGGTCAATGTTGCGGCGGTCAAAAAGATGCGTGAGCTCTCGGCCAGCGTCAAGGCCAGACTTGACGCCTGCAAGACATACGATGAGCTGAATGCCTTGATCGAATCGCTTCAGGTCGAGCTGAGAAGCCAAAGCAATGCCGACATCAAGAACTATGTGTCGGTCACAGCTGATGCGAATGCGGACGGCGAAGATATGCCTTACGTTCTGTTCTACGGATGGATGGAAGAGAACGGCTTCATAACCAACGACTAAAGATTATACTGTCGGAGCCGGATGTAACACCCGGCTCCGCTTTTTTTGTAAAAAATGAGATATACACATATACTTTGGGATTTTAATGGTACGCTGTTCGATGATGCGGCAGCGTCCTACCGGGCTACCAACATACTTTTACAGCGTGAGGGACTGCCGACCCTGCTCAATGTGGACGCCATGCGCAGCCACTTCGGATTTCCGGTCAAGGACTATTATGTTAGCCTCGGCTTTGACTTTGACAAAATACCATATGAGCAGCTGGCTGTCGAATGGACGGCACTTTATGAGGCCGAATGCCTCAACTGCGGCGCCTGCGAGCATGCACACGAGGTAGTGAGTGCGCTGAACGCCGCCGGTGTGCATCAGGCAATAATGTCAGCCTGTGAGAGTCGCATGCTTGACGAAAAGCTGCGGCTGTTGGGCTTTGATGGCTGCTTTGAGCATGTGCACGGCACCGATAACGTCAATGCGCACGGCAAGCTCGATCTTGCACGCGCTTGGCGCGACGCCAATCCCGGCGCCGTGGCGCTAATGATAGGCGATACCCCACATGACAGCGAGGTTGCCGAGGCTATGGCAGCGGATTGCTTGCTGTATTCCGGCGGATATGTCAGCCATGAGCGGCTGGCGGCGCTGGGCAGACCTGTCGTTGACAGCCTGGCTGATGTGCTGAGCTTTGTTGAACTGTGAATCTTTTTCGAAAGGAATGACGAATATGCTTAAAAGATATTTTGCAATACTTCTCGTTCTTGTGCTCGCACTTGGCGCACTTAGTGCATGCAGCAGTGACGGGACACATGACGACGGTACGTCGTCCTCGGATGCTTCCTCGGATACCACGCCTGCCGATTCTGATGCTCAGACTCCGACGGCTGATATATTGCTGTCCGGACTGTCTCAGTATGCCGTTGTGAGACCTGAGGAGGCAGAGCAGGAGGAGATCGACGCCGCGGTTGAGATCTATAATGCGCTCAAGGAGCTGGGCGTCTCGGGGATGAAAACCGATTTTCTTAAGCCTGGCGCTACCGATGGTAAATATATCGAGAGCGATTATGAGATACTTGTTGGTCAAACTAACCGCGCGGCAACTGTACAGCTGCTTGACAGTATGCGCTGCGACGATTATGCTTATGCAGTCGTAGGAACAAAAATTGTCATTGTCGGCGGCTCCGCCAAAGCAACTGCAACTGCGGCTGCGGCATTTGTAAAGGATGTAGTCAAGGCCTCACATGAGGACGGTGTGCTGATGTCGGATGACGATACAGTCAGCTTTACCAAGACCACTTATCCCGTTGATTCGCTTGCACTGGCCGGTACCGGTATCGCGGACTTTAAGATCGTATACAAGGCCAGCTCGAAGCTCGGCGAAAGAGAGATGGCGGCCTCGCTCAGCAAAGCGATACTGACCTCGACCGGATATCGTATGCAGGTCGCGTCCGACCGTGAAGCCTATGTGGAAGGGCGCGAGATATTGATCGGCGAGACCTCACGCAAGGTCGACGCCTATGCCAAAAAGCTGGATGCCAATGGCTATTATCTGGGCGTCGAGGGTGATTTCATTGTTGTCAATGGTGGAGGCTCGCTTGGACTTGCGACCGCGGTCAATGAACTGAAGAAGATGATAACCTCGGCGGCAGCGCAGGGAGGGAGTCCTGCTATTGAGCTTACTGAAACGCTGGGGACTGTGCCTGAGACTGACAGGCTGACATCCATGAGCTTCAACCTCAAGGTGGGCTCACGTTCGGACGAGCGTGACGCGCGTGTTGTCGAAATGATATTGAAGTATATGCCGGATACCATTGGAGTCCAGGAGGCCTCGCCAAGCTGGATGAATACGCTCAAAAAGAGCATTTCGGCGTATTACAACTATGTCGGTGAGGGGCGTGACGGTGGCGACAATGGCGAGTATAATGCAGTCTTCTATCTCAAGGACAAATTTGAGCTTGTCGAGAGTGGGACAAAATGGTTGTCCGCTTCACCGAAAATCCCATCGCGATTCCCATCCTCCTCGCTAAACCGCATATATACATATGCACAGCTGAGAAGAATATCGGATGGTGCGGAATTTGTTCATGTCAATACTCACCTTGAGCATACGAGCGAGGCGGCGCGCGAGAAGCAGACCGAGGTGCTGATGAAATTCATCGAAACCAAAATATCTCTGCCGATCCTGATTTCGGGTGACTTTAACTGCACTGCCGGATCCGCACCGTATAAAATGATCATTGCGGGCGGATTGACTGTCTCCAGCGCGGTTGCGGCTCAGTCCGACAACGCTGCGACCTTCCATGGCAGCTCAAGTAAGGTGATAGATTTCATTTTCATCAATACTGATCATATAAATGTGGACACATATCATGTTTGCAACGAAATGATAAACGGCGATTATGCGTCGGATCACCATCCGATAATCATCGAATATTATATATTGAAGTAATTGGACACCTGCGCTTAGCGTATTTCGGATATGGCGTTGAGCAGCAGCGCGCGTGCGCATTCATAATCCGATGCTGCGCCGGATTCAGCGTAGGATTTGAGCGCAGACAGTAGGTCTGATATGCGATTTAGCTTGATATAGCTGACTGACAGCGCGATAGTGGCATGATGTGATTGCCAGTATTCGTCGAGCCGAGCTACCATGTTACGGCATTCAGAACAGTCAGCTTGCGGTAGAGCCTGTGTCATATCAGCAAGCGTGTCACAGGTGCGGTTGATATACAGACAGTTAAATATCACGCCGCCGAGCATAATGGCGAATATAATGCAAATGGCGATAAATGACTTCATGCTTTCTCCTTTGGGATGAGGCAGATATTGTCGTTGTCGTCGATCAGCAGTAGAAAGATCTGGTCGGTGGAGCAGTGATGCTCCGCCGACCTTTGCTTTAGCCAGGCCATGTCCTTTTTGTGCTTTTTCATGTTGTAATCGTTGACATAGCCGTTTGAAACCAAAATGTGTATTATGCCGTTGTCTGAGATGCTAAGGCCGAGATCAGATGGCGTCGCGGGCTTTGCTGCGGCCTTGGGAATGACTGAGATCTTGCCGTTTTGCTCGAGCACGGCGTAATTGACCTCGTTAAGGCTGGCGATTCCTTGCTGACGTAGCTCGCCCACCAGCTCCTCAACGGAAATTCTCGCTCGCAAAAGCTCATGCTGGTCGATTACACCATTTGAGATGAGTGTGCTGGGACGCGCCGATATAAGTGATTTCAGCTTGGGAAACTTGATCAGGACGATGGACATGGCGATCTCAATGGTCGTGATGGTTATGATGGGAATGAGTGCAAAGCTGATGGGAATCTCTTGATTTTCGATTGGCATCGAGGCGATCTCGGAGAGTATGAGCGTTCCGACCAGCTCGGATACCTCCAGCTCACCGATCTGACGCTTGCCCATAAGTCGCATGGCGAGTACAAGCAGAACATATATGATAATTGTACGCAAAAGGATGGTTGTCACGTGAGAACTCCTTGGAAAATGAATTCACAATTATTTTTCGCATATTGAAAGGGAATAAACATAAGTAAAAAATGCTATATTGGGCTTAAAAATGCGAGAATCTTTTGAATTGTGATATGATTCGATGAATAGCTTGACAAATTGATTCAATAGTAGTAAAATAACAGAGCATATAAGGACGTGCTTTTAGGCTAACTGAAATGTGATCCTTCATGCGAAAAATATTTTAAAAACTTTGCAAAAACCCCTTGACAAAGGTGTGGTAGTGTGATATAATAGTCAAGCTGTCACCTCAAGAGGGTTGATTGCGAGTCGTGCGAAGCGAGAGCTGTGGCACGGCATTGGATCAT